>CANGPO010000003.1 GCA_947455705.1 Actinomycetota bacterium
ATCTTGCCTGCCTCGCTACCTCCAGAAACAATGCTGATCAGCACCACTGCGAGAACAGCCGCGTATCCCGTGAGTCGTGCAGCCGTGATGAGGCGACTGGCTTCGCGCTTTTGTTCCTCGGTCGCAATTCTCAAATTGTCTGCACGGTGCGAAAAGCGTTCGCGCATCCAGTCACTGAGGTTCATCCCAGTTACGTTGCGGTTGGCGGTGATCGACTCGTCGACGACCGCGCCGATTTCACTGCTGGTGTCGAGCCTGGCTGTATTGCGCGCGAGCATGCCGCGACTGATTCGGCTGTTCAGAAAGAGGAAGAGGATCGTCGCGGCCAGAGTGATCAGTCCGGCGTTCGGCTCGAGGTACATCAGCAGTGCAAGGCTCACCACGATTCGACCCACGCCCGGAAGTCCCTCAGTGACGGTGACGTCAACGGCTTCCTCAAGTCGATCAACATCACTCGTGTGGCGACTGATCACACTGGGTCGGCGCATGCCCTGTTGACGCAACATCGGCGCATCGAGGGTGTGGTCGTAGACGTACTCCGACAGGTCCTGACCGATCTGAGCTGCTGACCGATACGACATCCAGCGCGAGATGCTCGATGCAATCAGACTTACGGCCATCAGGGCGGCAATAGCTAGGACGATAAGCGCTGTGTTTCCTTCGCCGGCGAGCACCGCGTCGACGCGCAAGGGGATGATGGCCGCTGATCCGAGAGCAATTGTCGCGAGTACAAGAGCCAGAACGAGTCGACCGCGAACCGGTTGGATGAAAGGTGCGAGGAAATGCACCAGCTCGCCAGTACCCGCCCTGGATTTTCCAGCCGGTACCGACGTCAGAATGCGTGTGCTCACCAGCGCGGCCTACTCAACTGTCTCGGGGATTTGAGTGTTTCGGTAGGCGATTGCCGCTGTCAACAATCTGGGCGTGCATTGCGTGAACGCGTCGAGACACGCAGGTGAACAGTTGTCGTAGTTGATGTACGCCGCCATCACCGCACGCCCATTGCGACCCGGCCGTGGGATGGGCCAGCGTTAACGCTGGAGAAGTCGCACCGTAATCGCTGGTATTATTGCTGTGTGAGCCAGTACATCGACCTTCAGGATTTGCGCAATCGTTTGCGCGACGAGGCTGGCGCACAGATCTTCAATTCCCATCGTGGCTCAGGGTTTTCATACCGGGCTAAGGTCCCACCGGACGGGGCAGTTCGCGCTTAAGCGCTTTTGAATCTGCCTTTCACACTCCCGCGAATTCGCGTTGAGTAGCGCCGCTGTGCGCGCCGTCCTGCCTTAGTTCCCATTCCAAACGAAAACTGATGTGACCACCATGCGCTCGGCCTTTGTCTCTCCCCAATTTACTTTTCTGCACGACCTGATGGCGTCACTGACGCATCTGGATCTGCACACCCTCACGGTCAACCTGCTAGGGATCTCGATGTTGGCCCTGGCTTTCATCACTGGATTCCCGCAAGCCCGCCATGCCCTAGTGAACGAGACTCTTGCTGGCGTCTCGATGTCCGGCTTGATCAACGGATCTCTCTCGTCCGTTGCATGGCTTGCGTGGGCGATGAGTAACTCGCTCTATTGGATCGTTGGCTCATGTTTGGCTGGGGTTCCGGCCATCTTGGCGACGTGGTGGGCCGTGCATCGATCGGGAACGACGATCCATCGCAGGGATATCGTCGTCTCTGTTTCCTGGGCGGCGGTCTTAGGGGTGTCTGCTTTGGTCGATCACTATGCCCACCTAAGCACCATGTCTGTGGTACTTGGTACGTCCTTGCTCTGGTACATGCTTCCTGCGGTTATCGAAGTTTGGCGTGTCCAAGATATTTCAGGGGTTTCCGCTGCTAGTTGGTGGCTCACCCTGACGTGCGCAGCTGTCGGCGTTTCGTATGGCCTCGTTGCCCACGTGCCTGCGGAGATTATTTACGGTGGATTGTCAGCACTTGGTTCATCGCTGATCTTGATCCGGCTCGCGCAGAAGTCGGCAGTGTGGTGTTCTGTCTGCGGTGCAGCGCAAGAGTGTTGGTGCCACATCGCGCACGAGTTAGACGAACTCGACAACGACCCGATCGCCGCATAGCTCCGGCATTGTCATTGCGCGGTTGCGGTTACTTCGCCACAAATGCTTCGCCATCGGAGTACGGGAACCACCAGAAGTCTTGATCGCTCTGTACATAGTCGATCATGACGAGCTTGGTGTGGCGGAAAGTGTCGAGGCCCTCCTGCCCGAGTTGACGACCGATACCCGACATCTTGCGGCCCCCGAAGGGGCCGGCAGCGTTGTCGAGTAGTGGGGCGTTCACCCAGACCATGCCGGCAACGAGTTCACGTGCGGCCCGGTCCATTTCGACGATATCCGCGGTGTAGATATTGGCACCAAGGCCAAACTCAGATCCGTTGGCCAGAGCGATTGCCTCGTCGAATGAGTCGACGCGGCACAGCGGTGCGATGGGTCCGAAGATTTCGCCGTGGAGGATATCCATGTCGGGCGTGACGTCAACAAGAACCGTGGGTTCCAAGAAGCATCCACCGGAAAGCTCGTCAGGCAGATTCGTCGGACGTCCACCTCCGTGCGCCACGCGCGCACCCTGTTCGATGGCGCGCGCAAGGATCCGCTCAACGCGATCACGTTCACCGGCATGTTCCATCGGCCCGATATCAACGCGATCGAGCCCATTGCCAACTCGAAGCTTGGCAACCTCGGCCACGACGAGGGCTGCGAATTCGTCGTAGATGTCTGTATGGACGTAGATCCTCTCAGCGGAGGTGCACACCTGGCCACAGTTGATGAATGAGGCGAAAGTGACTCCGCGAGCAGCAGTAGCAAGGTCAGCCGAGGGCATCACAATGAATGGGTCGTTACCCGATGCTTCGATCAGGTACGGCTTGAACTGGTCGGCACACGCTCGCGCAATTGCTTTACCCGTGGGCACACTTCCCGTGAACCCAACCATGTGCGTGTCGCGGTGACTTACAAGATGATTGCCTACTGCTGCGCCACCAGTGACACATTGGAACAGGCCGTCGGGTAGGCACTCGAATGCTTCCATGAACTTCAACGTCGTGATGGACGAGAACTCAGAAGGCTTAACGATCACCGCATTGCCCGCGGCGAGTGCGGCGGCGGCTTCCCACATCAGCAGCACGATGGGGAAGTTAGCCGGAAGAATGATCACAACTACACCCATAGGTTCCTTCGAGGTGTAGTGCATCTGGCCCGGAACCGTATTGCCAAGGTTAGAGCCGACGCAGTGCCGCCCAAGTTCGGCGTAGTAGTCCGTCGCGGTGTACGACCACGAGAGTTCGTCGACACCTTCCTTGAATGGCTTACCCGTTTCGCGGGTCATGATCTCTGCCACCTCGGGAGCGATGGCTTTGATCTTGCGTGCAGCTTCATGCATCAGTTCCGAGCGCTCGAGCCCGCTCATTGCCCACCACGACTTCTGCGCGGCATTGGCGGCTGCAATGACCTCATCAACCTCGGGCAACGTCACGTGAGCCAGTTCACCGATCTTGGTGCCAGTGGCCGGATTGATTACCGGGGCGCGGGTGGCGCTGGCACTGCTTCGAAACTCTCCAGATACGTACAACGTGCCGGAAAGTCGATCGAACTCAGCTTGCGCGTCCATGGTGTGGCTCCCTGGTGGTTGATCTACAAAGGGCTATTGAACTGCCGTCGTCTGCGAACGCTAGCGAATCACCCAACATCAATGTCGAGAAACTACGGATTCGGCGGTGCGATTGTCGACCGTGACCTGATCCCGGGGTTGATCAAGATGCCGTACGGGGGATCGCTTGTTGTAGATGTGTGTGCACGAGACGTTAGTGTCACTGTTGCTAGTCCGACAAGACAGACGTTCTCAACCTGAGGAGCCCAACGTGGCCACGCTCGTAGTAAGTCAGCACCCTGCCAGCCTTGCTCGCAGCAGCCACACCGTTGAGGGCCATCTCGGCGACACCTCTTTCTACTCTGCCGAGCTCACCATCGATGGTGAGCCGAGCGGGGCCGTCATGGGTCACCTTGAGACAGTTCGCCTCCAGGAGACTGAGTCGGGGGCCGAATGGGAGCGCGTCGGCACGGTCGTCTTTCAGTTCACACCCACCGACACGATTGTGGTCATCGGCGCGGTCAACTATCCCGTCGGAACGCTGCATTCGCGCGACGACGTTCCGTTTGTGCGCGCCGTAGTCGGTGGCACCGGAGCCCACATCGGCGCCCGCGGCGAACTTTGGTCGGTGCGAAGCCCTGACGGCAGTTTCACCCATACCTTCACTCTGGTGTAGGTCCCGACCCCGGGCACAGACCGCTGGGCTGACGAGGAATGTCGCCGGCCAGTGACATCGAATTAACCCGAATGGTTAGTTCGATGTCAGGCGGGCACTCAAATGGCGCAGTTTGACTTTGTTCAGTCACCCACTGAGAACACCATGTGATCAGGGGGTGAGGAAAATGGAGTTTCCTCGATGGGGTAAGTCGGCAGGCTTAGTCGGGTTGGTGCTACTCGGCGTCGTGGGCTTTAGCCCGGGTATGGCAGAAGCGAGTTTTTCACAGTCACTGCCACCCGCTTCACTGACTCAGACGTCGTCGGCCGCTGCTCACGTACGCGCTTTGGGGTTCAAGCCGACGCCGGCGATTGATGCGGCGCAGTTCGCTGGTGCTCCACGTCCGCATTCAGCACTGAGCGCTAACGCGATTCCCGCAAGTGTCGACCTGACTCCATTCGCACCTACCCCGGGCGACCAAGGGCAGGTCAATTCCTGCGTCTCGTGGTCCGTCGGCTACGACCTGATGGGCTACTACTCGAACAAGACCGGTCACGTCGGAGCGCCATATGCGCCGATGTATCTCTATAGCCAAGTCAATGGCGGAGTTGACGATGGCTCGACATTCGCCGATACCTTCCGCGTACTAGCCAGTCAGGGTGTTGACACTAAGGCGGACTATCGTCCGCAAGGGGATTTCGGTTGGCAGCAAAAGCCGACGGCAGCGCAAAAGGCTTCGGCGGCATTACACCGATCCTTGGCGCCGACGTTGCTATTCGCCGGCGCTGGCCAGGGCACAATCGCTCGCACGGCGTTGTCGAATGCGCTGGCTGCTGGGCAACCCGTGGTCATTGGGATCAGCGTTTACAACAACTTCTTCTATCTCGGCAACAGTAAGTCGACCTTCAGTCAAGCTGATGTCAGTGGACAGTTGTTGGGCTACCACGCTGTCACAGCTTTCGGATACAACGCAACCGGATTGGTGATCGAGAACTCGTGGGGGACGGGATGGGGTAAGAGCGGATTCGCCACACTTGGTTGGGATTTCGTTCAAAACGGAGTTATCGAAGCCTGGACCGCGGCTGGGTTTGCACCCACACTCGCACCTGTGTCGGTAGCGGTATCTCCCACAGCGTGGGCGAGCGCGGGAACCGGTACAGCCGCGACCATCACAGCTGCGTCTGCTGCGTTCGGATCTAGTGCCTCCGCGTTCACGTCACTTGGCTGGCGGTTGACGGTCGGCGGAGTTGTTGTGCCGCTCACGTGGCGCTCGTCGTCGCAACTTGCGTTTGTCGCTCCGGCGGGCGCGGTTGGTCCTGCGAGCGTTGTGCTTTCGCAGGTCGGTGTACCAGCCACAGTGACAACTCAAGTCAGCTATGTTCCGTCGATCTCAGGGCTTTCCATTACTCAACGTGCAGATGGCACGCGACTCCTCACCATTTCTGGTGCGGGGTTTGTTAGTGGAGCGCAATGGAATCTTCTTGCACCCTCCGGTGCAACGAGTCCTTTAAATGCTTGGCCCATCAACAACATCGCTACCGGGGCAGTGAACCGGATTTGGATTGCTCCGGGTGGTCGGTCCGCGATCGCGCTTGTGGGTGCTGTTGATCCAGTGCTGCGTGAGGTTGGCTCCTATGGCATTTCGTACGTGGCTCCATCGGGTGGTGCGATTTTGGCTTGGCCCAATGGGGGAGTGCCGTTCGTTGCTCCCACTGTTGCAAGCCTGTCGTTGACTCGCGTAACTGGATCCGTGGGTTCTGATGTCACGGTCTCGGGCGATGGGATGGCGGCATTCTTAGCCCCGTTCTCCGCTGGGGTGCGGCTCGTCTCTGCCGCCACCGGCCAAGCCATTGAGCTCACCGTCAAAGCGAAGACGATCCGCTCGGTCACGGTTTCAATTCCGGCCGGTACGACGGTCGGCGCCTACCATCTCGTCGTGTGGACGCCGCTGGGTGTTTCGAATGCCGCTGCCCCTGCCGCGGCGATGAGCGTCGTAGCAACGGGGATTCGTTAACACCTTCAGCCGCTGGCAACGGCGCCTGCTCGTAGTGGCGCCCTGACATCTGCGCCTTAGGGACGTCCTCGAAGTCGATCAACGAGGCGACGATCACGCTTTGTTGGCCGACCTGATCCGGGATCGCGCAGGATCGGCGCGGGTCGCTCCGTCTTGGGTGGTGGTGGCGGCGTGAGGTCGTTGTAGTGCTGGGCGGCGATGGTCGCACTGGTTCGTTTATCGATCAGGCCAGTGACCACAACGATGCGTTCACCGCCGGGCGTTACGGCGCGAATCGTGTCGCCGATTCGCACAGGTTGTGCGGGTTTAGCCGTGACACCATCAATCTTGATGTGACCGGCTTTGCACGCCTTCGTCGCTGCCGACCGCGTCGAAAACAAACGGATCGCCCAGACCCAGGCGTCCACGCGAACACTTCCACCGGTCGTTGTCACGGTCCAAGCCTAGTCACGGTCCAACTTAGGACCGAGACACGTGCGTGCGTGGTTGGTGGCGTCGGGATGGTTAAGCAGCCCTACGCGGTGGTGGGCCAGTACCCACTTGCCCACGTTGCTGCGGCAAGTTTTGCCTGGCCGGCGGGGGATGGGTGGAAGTAGTCGATCGTCGACACGTCCGCTGCAACGAAATTCACGGCGAACGTTGCACCGTTGTCGTAGAGACAGTGAGAAAACGTTGCGCACACAGTCTTGAGTGCGTTGTTGAAGGCTGTCTCCTGGGTGGCCACTTGAGTTCGTTGGGTGGCGGTCCCATTAGATGCCAACAGTGACTGGCAGACCTTGCCAGTTGACCACACCAGTTTCGCGCCAAGGTTCGTCGAGAAAAGGCTGTACAACTTATAAACGTGCGGAATCTGAGAACCTTCAATTCGGGAGCGCGGTCGCACTCCCGGGCACATCGTCGTACTCAACCACCAGACGTCATTGGTGTCGTAAGTGCAGGCATCAGTGGCGTCGTGAGTGGTCCAGAAGTCAGCGGTTCAAGGCGCGTAGGGATTGAGTGAATGCTTTCTGCAGGTCTCGATGTCGTGGACTATCCAACGCAAGGCGTCGGATCGTGGAGCTGATCTCGATCTGAACGGCATCGGCTCCGTGCGATTGGGCCCATGAGGTGACCCGATGTTCACCGCGTGCGGCGAATCTTCCGTCGCGATCGATCAGCACGTTGAAGCCCGCCTCGCGCAAAGCATCACCCATCGGCTCGATGAGCGATTCAGATCGCTCTGGGTAACGGCCTGGGCCGATGGCGATGTCGATTCCGTGCTTGTCCAACATTCCGTGCAAGTCGAGTAAGTACGTGCCCGGGCCTATTCGATTGTCTGCCAACAGCACATCTTTGAGCGGGTGACTGGCATCCCAGTTGGCGTCGCCGATGTCACTTGCGTTTACGGCTGATAGGCCGTGCAACTCTGCTGCCAGAAATCGAGCCAGGGATCCTGTACCAGGTTCGCTCATCTTGCGTTGTAGTACATCGTCGACGAGGCGGTGATGCGCCTTGTCGTGTGGCGCGGTGAAGACAAACGGTGCTGTACCAGGTCCGGTGATCTCAACGTGTTCGTCGAGCTCCGACATCGTTCCCGTCCTGTCTACATCAACATCTCACGTGGCATGGTTTGGCGACACAACTCGGGTTGTGAGCATAAGGGTCAAACTTTCAAGATCCCTGCACCATTCTCACATGTCATTGTGATGTGCTTGTGACATGAGTAATCATCCCTCTGGCGCAGACGATGCGCCGCCGCTCCCATCCTCCAGTGGTGCTGAATTCGTTCCACCACTTGTTGCTTTCGAGACGATGACGCCCGCTGATGGCGACGACGTGGACCATGCCATCGACGAAATCGATGATCACAATTCGGGAGTGGAGATCACCCCACGACCGGCTCGTCCAAGCTGGTGGGAGATCGGGGTGGCGGTTGCGATTTTCGTGGCGTTCTGCGGCCTTGTCTCAAGTAAGTCACCGCAACTATTGGAGCCGGACGACTACGCCTATCGGGCCTCGATCGTTGCGCTCTCGCACGGCGACGTCACACTGACTGCGGCTCAGTACCAAGCTCTCGCGAAGGAACTTGGTGGTACCTCAATCACCCTGCCGACGGCCGGCGGCAATGTGATCGGACCGGGTTCTGCGCCAGATCCAGGTGGGCTCGGGATTCCGTCCTTCGGGGCAGGTGGTCCGGGTGGTGACGGGCCAAAACCTGGATTCGGCGGTCCAGGCGACATGGGTAGCCAAGGCATCATGCAGTGGGTTAAACGTGCGGACGGTACGTACATCAGCGAGAAGAATCCTGGTTATCCGTACTTAGCGTTGCCATTCCAAGCCATGGGCATCTTGCGTGCTGCGCCGCTGTTCTACGGTGGTTTGGCATGTCTAGCGCTGTTCGCGGGTCTACGTCGGTGGGTGGGGTCTTGGGCGGGTACCTGGGCGGTCGCACTGTTCTGTGCATCAGGAGCGGCTGCTGCGTTCGCATGGCGTTCGACGATGCCTACGTTTACCGATGCCTCACTCATTGCCGTGGGAGTGGGTACGTTGATCTGGGCGTTCTTGGCAACTGATCGTGCAGATCGTTGGCGAACGATCGTTGGACTGGCCGGATTCGTGGCTCTTGAGGCGGCGGTGGCGATTCGCTACACCAACATCATTTTCCTGATCGTAGCGATAGTGGCTGCTGTTGTGTTCCTGCGCAGGACGTCGCTGCCGAAGGTGACCGCAGGCTGGTGGGGCGGATCACTCGTGGCCTTCGCCCTGCTGATGGCGTGGTGGAATCTGCATTACTACGGGAGTCCATTGTCGACGGGCTATTCATCGGGCGAGATCACCTTCAGCCTGGGGTCTATCGGCCCCAATCTCATTCACATGCCGGCGCATCTTGTGAAGAGCATGCCGATGATCGTTCTGGCATTGGCAGGGTTGGTATGGATGATCGTTCGATTGGTACAAAGTCGCAGCCTTGACGGAATTGCGCGCGGTCGTGCGCGGCGTGACGCAACGATCGGTGCCGTCTTGGCTGCCGGATGGTTCGGCTTATGGGTTCTCTATCTGGCCTATGACTGGACGGTGCGCATGGCAGGTGATGATCACGGCGGAAGCATTCACACGATTCGCTTTTATATGCCCGCGCTGGGTGTTATCGCCGCGCTTGGTGCGTGGCTTCTCGTTCAACTACCGCGGTGGTTGGCACCGGTAACCGTCGCTGGGCTCATGGCGGTCTCAGTGAGTACGTTCGGGATCTTGTCCACCGATCAGGGTTCGCCAGGGGGCCATCGTCCGGACGGTGGTTTCGGACAGATCGGTCAACCTGGGGGTCCGGGTGATGATGGACTGATGCCCGATGGCTTCCCGCCGGGTATGGGTCCCGGTGAAGATGCCGGTCAAGACAATGGCAGTTGAGACGACGTACTAGTTCGCAGTTGAGCTCACATCGACCACGCCCCAAGTCGATTCGGTGGGCGGCCCAAGCGCGTAGCGCATGCGGATCGGTTGAATGAGTTCAGTGACAATGCTGCCGAATGTCATCCAGTCGCCCGTATCCGCCCGCTCGACACAGATCGGTCCCGTGCGATCGTGCAACAACTCGATGAGATCGTCGGCGCTGTTAACCGACGCCCCGTGCTTGGTTGCCACCTCGTAACGCGCATGTGTTGACGTGGCTGGTGTCTGAACCGCTGGGTCAAGATCGGTGGTCGCTATCGGATGGTTCGTGTGAGCAAACCGCACCGCACCCTCGCTCGAGGTCACCGCACCTCCGGCCGAGCATTCGATTCCAGTTGCTGTTACAACTCCGTGTGTAGTCGGTCCGACGATGGCGTAGTGCTGACCCGAGGCGTGGGGAACCGATCGAACAAACTCAACGGCTGACGTTGACGTTGACGACGTGAGGGCACCTCGTAGAACGAACGCTACTGGAAGGCCACTGCCCGAGTGGTTAAGCATCGACAGTGCATTGACGCTCATGCCGACGCCGTGGGAGTTGACCCCGCATAAGCCGATCAGGCCGGCCGAACTCAGCACCGCTGACGATGATCCGTCAGGGAAGCGACTGCGCAAAATGAACTGGCTGCCGTCCATGTACGAGGGTAGGTCCATCGTTTGGCCGATGATGGGGGTAGGACTGCTCGTTGCCAACAAGGTGCAGGCCTCGCGGCGATTTTGATTGGTCGACCACCACCAGTGCTCATCCATCAAGTTATGGGCCAGCACGAGCTGCAGCGGCATGTTGCTACCGATGGCAATGCCGCGAACTTCCTGACCGAGATCAGGTGTGAGTCGATCGATCGTCGAAAGGAAGTCCGTTTCCGTGATGAATCGCTCGATCTCGGCCGCGCCACCGAGTGCATTCACGACATTTCCGACGGAGATCTGTACCGCTTCTCTGAGTTGCTCACCGTGGGCTAAACCGCGGTCGTAGCCGTCGCCCGATACGTCGATCACCGGTGGATGAGAAGCTGAAGTAGTCATGGGCGACAGGCTAGTGGCATTGCCGCCGGATGCGTGCATCTGCCAAGTCTTCCTGCAAGTATGGGAATGTTTGATGTTCAAGCGACTGGGAGAACGGCAATGAGTGCAGCATTAAGTGGATGGATTCTGATCGCGCTTGGCATTGTTCTTGCCTTCACTGGAAAGCGATTGATTTGGCTCGCGGTTGGCATCACCGGATTCGGCCTCGGATGGTTGTTCACCGTGTTGCTGCTTCCCAACATCGAAACGTTGGCGCGCTTCCTCGTCGGCGCAGTCGTTGGTATTGCCGTTGCACTCGTTGCTTTGCGTGGCCTACCGATCATTGGCCTTGCGATGGGGGCGGTATTGGTTGGCCTGTTCGGAATGACCCTGGCCAATGAATGGTTCGATGGCAACACCTTGCTTCGCCTCTTGGGATTCGTGATCGGTGCAGCGATCGGTTACAGCTTGGTCAAAGCATCAATCGACTGGGGTATTTCGCTGGTCACCGCCCTCGGTGGCGGTGTTTTGGTCTGGAACGGCCTACTCGAGGTGATGCCGAATATCGCAGCGTGGGTTCCCGCAACGGCGGGCATTGTTACCTTGATAGGTGGGTTCTTCGCGCAGCGACCGAATAAGCCAGTTAGCGATTCAGACGCCGTCGCGAAAGCGTGAATCGCTAGTCGAACTGTCGAGTCATGACGAGCTCGTCATCGCTTCTGCTCCATTCGCCAAATCCCATCGAGCGATAAACCTTTTGGGCGCGCGCATTGGACGCAGCGACACCGAGGTGAACGCCGCGAGAGCCCGCTTCAGCGAGTCGATTCAAAATGAACTCAAGGCATCTCGGGCCAAATCCATGACCTTGGGCGCGTGGTACGAGGTCGATGTGCAGATGTGATGGGAAATCTCGCAGCAGGTCTTCTGAACGACCCTCGGGGGCGTGGATGAAACGGACCAATTCCTGATCGCTGGGTCGTCGCGTCACGTCAATCGGGTACGCCGCTCGTAACGCAGGCCACCAGGAGGACTCACATCGCGTTTCCAAGGAACCGGTATCAAGGCAGCCGAGAACGTAGCCGGCGATCCCGTCATAGTGGACGGAGTACGCGAATTCTGGTTCGAGATGGATGTAGGGTCCAACAAATACCTCTCCGAGAAGTCGAGGATCGTCGAACAGATGAGTGCCGTCGGCGCCACCATCACCGGTGACGAGTGCAACGTTGTAGAGCGCGTTTTCCTCTTCTGGGCGAGCGAGCCGAAGTTCCATCCCCACCTCCTTGTTGACCCGATGGTAGTAGCGGGCCAGTTGCTATGACGCAAAGCCACCTGCACAAACCGGGCGTCGGCGTCGATGGAGGCCAATCGCAACTACGTTTGCGAGTCGACGGCCTAGACGACGTCATCATCGTGCCAGGTGTGAGCCATGGCCAGGATGTTGGTGCCCGCGTCCGCGACGCCATCGTTGAAGCAGCTACCGCGTCGGGTATCACCTCGTATGGCCGCTTGGTTGCTGGTCTTACGGCGCTGCCGGTGACGCAAAGCGATATCGATCTTCTGGCCGCCGATGTAGCGCACGCAGTGAGTGCCGACGAGGTGATCATCGTTGATGACACGGTTACCGCACACAGTGCAGCCTTCGGCGGAGCTTCTGGAATCGCGCTTGTTGTTGGAACTGGAGTCGCCTGCCTCGCTGTCGATGCGGCGTCTGGTCGGATCCATCGAACCAGCGGATCGGGTTATCTCCTCGGTGACGAAGGAGGCGCCTTTTGGATTGGTCGTCACGGATTGGCGCGCGCAGTTAAAAGTCATGACGGTCGTGGCGCGTCGACGATGCTCCTTGCGGCCGCGACCAAACGATTCGACGTTGAAGCCGCAGATCTCGCAGTTCGGGTCCATGTTGATGATCGCGCAGTTTCAGCCATCGCGGCCTTCGCCGTTGACGTGACGTCCGCTGCAGCACAGGGGGATGCGATTGCCCTGCAGATCCTCGAACATGCGGCTGATGAGTTGGCCGCATGTGTTCATTCGTGTTCGAGCGTTTTGCCAGGGTCGGCTGCTGGTGGGGTTGCACTCATGGGTCGACTCATCACCGGGTCAGAACTCTTTGTTTCGCTCGTGATTCGGGCTATTGCGCAGATC
Organism: Actinomycetota bacterium; assembly: GCA_947455705.1. GTDB lineage: Bacteria > Actinomycetota > Actinomycetes > S36-B12 > CAIYMF01 > Longivirga. The sequence continues at coordinate 12,853 of CANGPO010000003.1, forward strand.
AACCCTGAGATCGATGTGCGCGTGGAAGAGAGGTCACCACTTGATGGGGCCTTGGCGTTAGCGACGAGTGACGATGTGGCGGTTTATCGCTCCGCAATCATTGCGCACTCAACGCCGTCGACGCGGCCGCCTCACAGCCGGCCCAGCGGTTCCGCGGCTTTGGCGTATTTGACGGCAGCCCATGCCACGCTGAGTGAGGCGTCGAAGGATGAAATCGAGACTGTTTCTCGGGCCGCCGATCACATCGCGTCGAGTCTCAAAGCCGGCGGCATGGTTCACACATTCGGGACAGGTCATTCGCATATGCTCGCTGAGGAGTTATTCTACCGTGCCGGCGGATTAGCTCGCGTCGATCCGATCCTTATCGGTGAGCTGATGCTGCACGAGTCTGCGTCGCGAAGCACCGAGATTGAAAGACAACCTGGACTGGCTGACACGATTCTTCGCGATCACCCGATGAGCGCCGGTGACGTCTTGATCATCGCATCGAATTCCGGTGGCAACTGCGTTGCGGTGGAGTTGGCGCTCAGAGCGCGCGAGATCGGTGTCTTTGTCATCGCCCTCACGAGCCTGCGCCACGCGACCTCCGCTCAGGCTCGTACTGGGACCGGAGCGCGTCTTCATGACGTCGCCGATCTGACACTCGACAATCATGGCGTTGTCGGTGATGCCGCCGTCTCGATCGGCGGGAGTGATCGACGTGTTGGTGCGACCAGCACCGTTGTCGGAGCTGCGTTGCTGCAGGCGATGGCCGTTGAGGTTGTTGCCCTGCTTGTGGAGCAGGGCGTGGATCCCGAGGTGTTTGCGAGTTCTAACACCGCTGGTGGCGATGAGATCAACAGGGTCTTGCTTGACCGCTATCGGGATCGCGTGCGTTCCCTTTGAGTAGAACGGGTTTCCAATGAGTCGATCATGGTTCTTGCGTACTGGTGAGTGGACGGATGTTCTTCGTCGGAGTGTTGAGCGATGGGGGTATCAGGTTGCCGACGTGCAAGGCGATGCGGATGTCGTCGTCTCGGTTCGTGTCGACCCAGCTCAACTTGCACTTGATATCGATTCCGGGGTGACACTGCGTCAATGGGATGAACGATTCCGGCTCGACATCGAGTCTCGAGACCCATGGGGCATGACCCTGACTGTGGCTGGTGATCTGGGCATTCGGTCCGGCTTCAATGCCATCAGGCGGGGGTTGGAAACTGATGAGTGGACTCTAGGGAAAACTGCCTACGCGAAGTTTGGGCAACGCGGCGTTCTCGAAGGCTTCTATGGCCCCCCGTGGTCGCATTCTGAACGTCTCGACATGGTCGACTTCCTCGCTGACCATGATTTCAACCTCTTCGTGCTTGCTCCCAAGGATGAAGCGTCGCAACGCTGGGATTGGCGGAGTTTGCTGAGTGATTCCGATAAGGAGCGGATTGCTGAGATCGTAACTCGCGCTCAGGGCCACGGACTTTCCATCATGTGCTGCGTGTCACCGGGGCTGAGTATTCGGTACAGCGATTCCGGTGATCGACAAGCGCTCGTCGATCGCATGTTGCAGTTCTATCGCCTTGGGGTGAAGCGGATCGGCTTACTTCTTGACGACATTCCCGAAGAGTTGCAATTCGACGAGGATGAGGCCGCCTACGGGTCAATCGCTGCGGCACATGGCGCCCTAGCGACGTTTGTTGCCCAACAGTTATGGGCGGTCGATCCAGATATCGAGCTAGCTGTTTGCCCGTTGGTCTATCACGGCATGGGTGACGAACCGTACGTGCTAGAGCTCGGACGATCACTGCATCCCCGCATCGATCTTTTCTGGACGGGTCGCGAAATCTGTTCTCATCGGCTCGATTTGGCTGACGCGGCGATTTTCATGCGCTCTACGCGGAGGCCACCGCTGTATTGGGATAACTATCCGGTCAACGATGTTGCCATGGTGGGTGAGCTACATATTGGCCCGTATCGAGGACGTGATCGTCACCTGTATCGCCTGAGCGCAGGGATCGCCGCGAATGCCAGTGACCGAGCCGAAACCTCGAAGATTTCATTCGCCACGATCGGCGATTATCTGCGAGACCCGGAGAGCTATTCACCGGAACGAAGTTGGCGAGCAGCGATTAATGAAGTCGCTGGACGTGACGCCGATGCTTACATGAGGTTCGCGGAGAACGCCCAATGGTCGTGCCTAGCCACAGTGGACGCGCCATCGCTGGGGGATGTGCTTGCAAAGGCGTGGCTGCAATTCGGTGACGGTGATTCGGTGTCGGGTTGTCGCACTTTGACGGATTTTGCTGACGAGATCGATCGGACAGCTACCTCTCTGCTGAGGGGGGACTCGGCAAACCCCGCTCTCATAGAGCAGTCGCGGCCGTGGATCGAGCAGTACGCCCGGGGCGCGGCAGCGCTGCGTCAGGTCGCAGCCCTTGTTTCCGGTGGCATTAGTCCTGAGATCGCCCGCGGCGTGCTACGTCCGATGACCCACCAAGCCGCCTTCGCTGATCACCCTCGAGTCTTCGCCGACACGTTATCGATGTTCATCGACGATGTACTCGCCCAAGACTGGTCTGACTAGGGGATCCCTGCGCCGCGGTCCATCAGGGCTCTGTGTGGAGTTTCATAGTGGCACTTCAAGGTTCGCATCGTCATTCCGGCGCATATGCGCAAGGATGAACTAGTGAGCACAACAGTGGATGCGTACGAGGCCCTGCTTCATCAGGGCCAGGAACTGTACGGTGACGTTCCCATCGGTCGCCCCGGGCGCGCGCAGACGTATAAGTGGACCGTTCGCGCCTTGAACGCACTTCGCATCCGCATGTCGATCGATCTCACCGGACAGGACAATGTTGCTGCGGGTCCGGCCATTTTGATCGGCAACCACACCTCCACTTTTGACCCGATCGTCGTAGTGATGGAAACGGGATGGCGGGTTACCGCGTTCACCAAAGCCGAATGGTTCTCGCACAAGATCGGTCCGTTCTTCCGCTTCATGGGCCAAATCCCATTGCGGCGAGGGGACGAGCCTGCAACAGATTGGGCGATGAGCATGGCCCAATCAACATTGAACGATGGCAACAAAGTCGGTATTTACCCAGAAGGCACTCGGGCGCCAGATCAGGGCAAGCTCTACCGGCTGCATTCTCGAATCTTGGTGCCTTTGCTGGAGGCCAACCCGACGGTCCCCGTCCATGCAATAGCGACGCGATACGAATCCATCTCGCTTGGTCGCACGCGGGCCACGGTTAAGATCTCGCCACGATTGGCCATTGATGCTGCCGTCATGAGCGCAGACGAGATGGTGACGACGATCAGAGACGCACTGGTGCAACTTGGTGATCTGGTTTACGTCAATCAGTATGCGTTCGTGGCGAAGGCTCGGGCGGCGCGCCTAGCTCAAGGCGAATCCGCTAAGTAGCGCACTTCGGTGAACGCTGCTTCGACCCGTAGAGACACACGCCGTGAAGGAGGTGCACCATTCGCATCCTTGCGATCGATCAAGGCACCTCAGGCACGAAAGCCGTGGTTGTCGACGATGGTGTGGTCATCAGTGAATCCTTCGTCGTCGTGCGCCCCGACTATTTAGCTGATGGTCGCGTTGAACAGAATCCTCTTGAACTCCTCGAGTCTGTTCGCCAAGCGGGTGCCGAAGCGGTGGGAGCCGTCGGCACGGTAGATGCCGTTGCTATCGCCAATCAGGGTGAAACGGTGCTCGCATGGGATCAGTCGTCAGGTGAGCCGCTAACGACGGCAATCGTGTGGCAGGACGGACGGGCCGCCGACATCTGCGCGGAACTCGTTGAGCACGCGGCATGGATTGGCGAGCGCACAGGTTTGGTTTTGGATCCCTACTTCAGCGCGCCGAAAATGGCGTGGATTCGTCGGAATCTGACCACTGAAGGTGTCGTTACGACAACGGATACCTGGCTGGTCCATGCGTTAACCCAGGAATACGTCACAGATGTGACAACGGCCAGTCGCTCACTTGTCCTTGATCTCGATAGTGCTGCCTGGAATCACGAACTGTTGGATGTGTTTTCCCTTGGTGGAGAGCCAATGCCACGCATTGTTGCTTGTGATGAGTACGTCGGGGTCACAACCGCATTTGGTGGCGAAACTCCGGTGCACGGCTTGATGGTCGATCAGCAGGCGGCACTTTTGGCACAAGACTGTCGACGAGTCGGTCAAACGAAATGCACCTATGGAACAGGTGCATTCCTGCTGACAGCGGCTGGGAGCGCAGCCCCTCGATCTGGCCATGGACTAACGACCTCGGTTGCGGCAACTCTTCGGGGGGAGACCACCTACTGTCTCGATGGTCAGGTGTTTACGGCAGGTTCAGCGATGCGATGGCTACATCAGCTTGGCGTTGTTGAGGATCTGCACCAAACGTTGGCCAGTATCGATGTAGACGCTGCCGAGGAAATTCTCTTTGTGCCCGCGCTGGCGGGGCTTGGCGCACCTTGGTGGCGTGCTGATGCTGCGGCATCGTTCATCGGATTGACGCTCGCCACCACGCGGCACGATCTGGTGCTTGCCGTCTTGCGTGGAATTGCGGCGCAGGTTGTTGACGTGATTGGCGTTGCCAGTACGGATACCGGTCACGGGGTTGATGTTCTTCGTGTGGACGGTGGGCTTGCCAACTCCGCTCCGTTCATGCAACTTCAAGCTGATCTCGCGCAGGTACCGGTTGAGGTTTATCCCTCACCGAATGCCACTGCGCTAGGAGTGGCTGCCGCGGCACGAATCGGGATGATGCCCGGTGAATCTGTCGGCTCCATAGTCGGATCGTGGACACCGGCTTCTCGGTACGAACCTCGATGGTCAGCTGATCGGGCCGCTGATTATGTCGCTCGGTGGCGACGTGCAGTGGCGAACTCTCTGACCAATGACGGTGACGCCTCATGAGTCCGGTGACGTGGTCGGGCGCTATGAATGGCAGTCCAGAGGTGTTTGATGTCGTGGTGATCGGCGGTGGCATCGTCGGATGCGCTGTTGCAAGAGAACTTACCGGCTTCGAGCTCACCGTTGGCTTAATCGAGGCCCGGTCCGACATCGGTGATGTGACCAGCAAAGCTAACACTGCGATCTTGCACACCGGTTTTGATGCAACTCCGGGATCCCTTGAATCGCAACTGGTTCGACGAGGTTACGAATTACTCAGTGCCTATGCCCCGACGGCTGGTATTCCGATCGAGCGGACAGGTGCGTTGCTCGTGGCGTGGACGGATGAAGAACTCACTACACTTCCGAAACTCGCCGACAAGGCCCGCCAGAACGGATACGAACACGCGGTTCTTGTTGATGCGCAAGAGGTTTATCGTCGCGAACCGCGTTTAGGTCCCGGTGCTCTGGGTGGCTTGGCCATTCCTGATGAGTCGATTATCTGTTCGTGGACAAGTGCGCTCGCGTACGTAACGGAGGCTGTCGGGCGTGGTCTTCATCTACTACTTGACCAGCGGGTGACGGGGCTGGAGGTGAACGATTCCGTTACGAAAATCCAGACGACGCGTGGTGCCGTTCACGCTCGGTGGGTGATCAACGCGGCAGGACATGGTGCCGACGTGATTGATCGACACCTTGGCTATGACCGATTTACGGTCGTCCCGCGCAAGGGTGAACTCATCGTGTTCGACAAACTTGCCCGCGAACTCGTCAACTCAATCGTGCTACCCGTTCCGTCGTCGCTGGGTAAGGGGGTTCTGGTCAGTCCGACGATTTATGGCAACGTCATGTTGGGGCCGACGTCTGAGAACATCATCGATCGTTCGGACACCTCGACGACCCCGGCAGGATTGGAATTCCTTTTCGAGAAAGGGGTTCGCATTATGCCCACACTTCTCACCGAGGAGATCACTGCGACGTACGCCGGCTTAAGGGCATCCACCGAGCACGACGACTTTGTGATTGATCTCGATGGTCAACGCAGGTACATCCTTCTCGGTGGTATTCGCTCAACTGGACTCACCGCGTCGATGGCCCTGGCCGAACATGTTGTTGAGTTGATGAACAATGCCGGTGAGATGCTGGCTCCGCGGTCAGGCCTGCCGCCCGTGCCCCGCATGCCGTCTATTGGCCAAGCGACGGAGCGTCCATTTCAGGACGCGCCGCGAATTGATCTCGATGCTGAATACGGGCGGATAGTTTGTTTTTGTGAGCGGGTTAGCCGCGGCGAGATACGAGATGCGTTGGAAAGTGTTGTGCCACCAACTGATCTCGACGGGCTACGCCGTCGCACTCGGGCGCTCATGGGGCGGTGCCAGGGTTTCTATTGCGCAGCCGAAGTCGAGGCCTTACTCGACAAGGGCGCCTCGGGTCGCGGTGGGCACCCAGAGGAGACGTCGTGATCACGCAACGTTGTGATGTCCTCATTATCGGTGGTGGACCATCTGGTCTCACGGCGGCGGCCAATCTTGCCGGAGATCACCACGTGGTGGTCCTGGAACGTGAGAGGTTCGGCGGTGGGATACCGCGTCATAGTGATCACACGGGATATGGAATCCGCGATCTTCATCGAGTGATGTCCGGACCTGCATATGCCAAGCGCCTCGTCGACACAGCTCTTGCGTCAGGTGTTGATCTGCGCACTGAGTCGATGATGACGTCATGGATCGGCGAACGGTCCGTGGCGGTGACCTCACCGCAGGGCCGATACGAGTTGGCGGCCACCGCGATCATCCTTGCCACAGGTGCGCGTGAGCGTCCGCGGTCTGCTCGTCTGGTTGCCGGTGATCGACCGGCCGGAGTCTTCACGACCGGTGCGTTGCAAAACCTCGTCCACCTTCACCACCGATCACCCGGAAGCAAAGCGGTGGTGGTCGGAAGTGAGTTGGTAAGTTGGTCGGCCGTTCTTACCCTGCGTGAAGCGGGCTGCGAGACGGTCGAAATGATCACCGACCGCGAGCGGTCTGAGTCGTATGCGGCATTTCATCACGTCGCCAAGCGGGTGCTGTCGACGCCCGTGTCGACGCTCACGCGAGTGCGTCGCATTGTCGGCCGCGATCGTGTGGAAGCGGTGGAACTTGAGCACCTTGCATCGGGCGCTGTTCGAACTGTCCCATGCGACACCATCGTGTTTACCGGGGATTGGATCCCCGACAATGAACTTGCACGTCTTGGTGGCATAGAACTCGCCGCCGGCTCACTCGCACCCGCCGTTGACACCACGCTGCGTACGTCACGTCCGGGAGTATTCGCGATCGGAAATCTGGTCCATCCTGTCGATACCGCGGATGTATGCGCTCAGGACGGCCACCATGTCGCCCAGGGTGTGCGCGAGCTCCTGCACGGACGACAGAACGAGTCGGCCAACATCGCAATCACTGTGGATTCACCCCTGCGTTGGGTTTCCCCGTCCCGCATCTGGCGAGTTGACGTCGCGCCGGCCCGTCGACGCCTCCTGCTTTGGACCGATGAGTATCGACCCGTCGCGAAGTTGACTGCCACTCAAGCTGATGGGGTGATCGGTCGCATCACCCTGCCATGGCCGGCTGCGCCCGGTCGAGTGCTTCGGGTGCCGTGGTCATTGCTAGCCAACGTGGACCCCGACGGTGGAGATGTCGGGATTCGGTTGGGCTGACGGTTACGTTGATGATCACAAAGTCGCAACTTTCCGACCGCGAAAGTTGGGCACCGTAGGGATCGAGGACGTAGGGTAGTAATGCATCTTGATTGTGTTTGCCCCCCGCATACGGCACTGACTAAAGGAACGAGTCTTGGAGTTCGACGAGAACGCGCAGCTTGATACGTCGCAGATCAATGACATCCGAAGTCAGGGTGGTTCGGGCGGCGGCACTTTTGGTGGAGCCGGTGCATCAGGTGGCCCCAACATGGGTGCCGTTGTCGGTGCGAGCATGGTCAGCAAGATGTTCGGTGGCGGCATCGGCGGATTGATTGCTGTTGGTGTGCTGTTTTTCATCTTGAATAGTTGCTCGCAGTCGAATCAGGCCCAGACTCAATCGCAGGTCCAAAACCCAGCCAGCGGTGTCCAAAATATTGCGTCCACCTGTGTGACGGGCGCGGATGCCAACACCAAGCCGGATTGCCGGATCGTTGCCGCCGTTAACAGCACGCAGGCTTACTGGTCGAAGGCACTTGCTGGCTCCAAGACTCCGTATCGTAAAGCGCCCACCGTGTTCTTCCGTGGTTCAGTCAAGACGGCGTGTGGCCCGGCTACCGCTGCAGTTGGCCCGTTCTACTGTCCGGGCGATGAGAAGGTCTATATCGATCTTGGATTCTTCGATCAGTTGCGACGCGACTTCGGCGCCAACGGCGGCCCATTTGCCGAGACGTACGTGATCGCTCATGAATACGGACATCACGTCCAACACGTCGTCGGATTCGACAAACTCGTAGGCAAGGATCGAAGCGGTCCCAAGAGTGGCTCTGTTCGACTTGAGTTGCAGGCGGATTGCTTCGCCGGGGTGTGGGCTCGGAACGCGGTGGCCACCGGCTTCGTCAAGTCCATTACGCAGGCTGACATCGATGACGGCCTGAACGCCGCCTCGGTGATCGGTGACGATCGCATCATGCAGACCGCCGGTCAGCGGGTTAACCCGGAGAAGTTCACCCATGGCACCTCGGCTCAACGCCAGCGCTGGCTCACGCAGGGTTACACCACGGGTGATCCCAACAAATGCGATACCTGGAACACCAATCAGCTCTAGAGGTTGATGTACGATTTGTCCCTTTCGCGCTAAAATGGACGTGGGAATGGTTCCCCAAGAACGATCATTCTTGACGATTCTTATCTAATTCAAAGGTGTAATTCGACCCTTCTGGTACGACCCTCGGGTTGGTGTAGCCGATGATTAAGACATACGGGAAATCAATTCCGTACTAGGCACATCGCTTGGATGGGCTGTCAACGACGGGAGGTCAGCCATGAAGCGCACAAGCCGACTTATGGCGACCGGACTAGCTGCCACGGGAGTCGTGGCTACCGCTGGTGTGGCCACGGGAATGGGATTGCCGCAGGGAGCAGCACCCACCTCATCAACCACTGCGTCCGTCGTTCGTAATCAAGCCACCTCCGCCGTCATGGCCGATCTTGAGCGTCAACTGGCCGACCTCAGGGATCAAACAGGTGTGCTCAGTGCTGAAGCGCGCGCAGCAGCGGCGTCACTTCGATTGGCCAAACATGCCCAGTTGGTTGCCCTTCAGCGGGCTGCCGCCGATGCGGCGGCAGCCGCGGTACGACGCAAGGCCGCGCAGCAGGCCGCCGATGCGGCACGTTTGAAGGCCGCCACGCGGGCAGCGTCGACACCGAAGGCGACGTACAGCTCCTCGAGCTCGCAAGCTCCTCAATCTCACGGTTCAACCGGTGCAAGCGGATCGTCCTCCTCAAACAGCGAAGACGAAGGTGGCACTGATGACTAATCGTGGAACACGGGCGCGATGGACCACCGCGGCCCTTATCGCCCCCACTGCCGCTGCGCTTTTCACGGGGACAACCGTGTGGGCAGCGGGTCACCAACCTGCCCCAGCCGTTAAGGCAGCGCCGAAGGTGGCAGCGACGCCAGATCCAGCCGTCGTCGCATTACGTCAGGAAGTGGCAACGAACGCAGCGCAGGTGGCAAGTCTGCGTAAAACGGTCGCATCGCTGAAGAAGCAAGCCGATGCCATTGTTACCGGGACCCCGGGAACGGCAAAGAAGTCGTCCAAGGCCAGCAGTTCCTCTGCATCATCTACTGGGTCATCCACGGTGACAAAGAAGAAGTCAAAGAAGAAGAAGTCGAGTTCGTCATCGTCTTCATCTGGATCGAGTAATTCAGGTGGATCGTCAACGTACGTCGCACCGCCGCCGGCCCAGGGCTCGACCGGTGCCTCAGGAGCACCGTAGGCCATGACGACTCACGTCAGCCCGACTGACAGCGAGTCTGATCTTCGGACGTCGTTTACCTCTATGGCCTCGCAGGTTCGATTCTGGGTTCATCACCCGAACACCGAGGCAGCGGTTCTGGCGGAACGCGCGCAAAGAGTCTTTGAATCCGTTGCATCCTCGTGTACCCGGTTCGATCCGTCGAGTGCATTGATGCGGGCGAATACTGCTGCGAAGAACTGGGCGACCCTGCCGGTCGAATGCTACGACGCCATAGCCGCTGCATACGACGCACATCGGTTCACCCTTGGGCTCTTCGATCCGCGCACTCTTGAAACGTTGACGGAACTGGGCTACGAATCAACACTTCCATTTGAGTCACAAGAGATTTCGCTGACGACCTCGGCTGTCGCGGTCGGTGCGAAGGAACATCGCATTCGACCATGGAAGCCTTCGTTCGATCTGGCGAGGCATGCTGTGCGAGTGGGGGATCGCCCCATAGATCTAGGTGGCATCGGTAAAGGCTTGGCGGTTCGGTGGAGCGCTGACGTACTTCGTGACGCCGGTGATGCGGTGCTGATCGAAGCTGGTGGAGATGTCATGGCACTCGGTGCCGGTCCGAACGGTGACGGTTGGATGATCTCGGTGGAGAATCCAAGCTCAGGATCGGATCCCGTCGCAGTGTTGCGATTGACCGATCGGGCAGTGGCTACATCATCGACCAGGATTCGATCGTGGGTTGTCGATGGTGAGCAGGTGCATCACATCATCGATCCGCGCACCCGTCGTCCGGCACAGTCTTTTCTTCGTGCCGTCACGGTCGTGCATAGCGACCCGGCTGACGCTGAGGTCTGGAGCAAGTCTCTCTTTATCGCGGGTCGTAGTCAGATCCGAAAGCTCTCTGACGACAAGGGATTAGCCGCGCTCTGGGTCGATGTGGATGGCCGCATGACCATGAGTCGAGCGATGCGAGAATTTGTCGCATGGCAGGTTTCAGATGTCTGATAAATCAGCCCGGTCGGCAGTTACCCAGCATCCGCGTGCTTTTGCTCGAGGTGCGGGATTGGTGCTCGGTATCACGTTCAGCGCCGTCGCTACGTCCTTTCTGATCGGCACGGCCGTTGCATCCATCGCATCTGATCGCATGGCACCGTGGATCCTAGGTAGAGCAGCCGGAATCTCGTCGTATCTCCTGCTTGTCGCTCTCGTGGTCATGGGCCTTCTCCTATCGCATCCCCGGCGAGCGCAATGGAATCGGCCAAGCTCAGCCACTCGAATCCGCATACACGTGAGCCTGTCTGTTTTCACCCTTGTGTTCGTGGTACTGCACATTGTTGTCCTTGCGACAGACAAGTACGCCGGCGTGGGCTGGTGGGGCTCCTTCGTTCCCATGGGCTCGTCTTATCGTCCAGTGGCGGTAACCCTTGGCGTTATTGGGTTGTACGCGGGCTTGATCGCAGGGCTCACAGCTGCTTTTGCTGGTCGGGTATCGCAGCGGGTCTGGTGGCCGCTGCACAAAGTGGCAATAGTGTCGCTGGTGCTCGTCTGGCTACATGGAGTACTTGCGGGCGTCGATACGCCAACACTTCTGGGCATGTACATCGTGACGGGCGCGTCGGTGTTGGTTCTTGCGATCACTCGTTACGTCGCCAAGAGCAATAGCGACGATCTGGCCGAGTTGGAAGCAGCTCAGGCCCACGAGCTCATCTTGCATCCGCCAAAGAGTTCGCAGCGAGGTTCGTCTGGGCGTCGATCATCCGATGGTCGTTTCCTATGAGCGGCCAGAACGTAACGGTTGATCGTTCGATTTTCGGTGGAGCAACAGCTGTTGTGCCGCGAGGTGGCACTGAAACTTTGTCCGGTGTTAGCCGGATGGATTTGGCATCACATCGTGCCGCATTCGGGCGACGTACGAGCTCTCGCGGGCAAGCCGGAGCTGCATTGATCGACGAGCTGGCAGCCGTTGCACTGACCGGACGCGGAGGCGGACACTTTCCGGCTGCGGTCAAGTGGCGATCGGTCGCTAGTGCTGGCACGGGCGGGATTGTCGTTGTTAACGGCGCTGAGGGAGAGCCGGGTTCAGCCAAGGATGCAGTCCTGCTGCAGACTCGACCTCATCTAGTCCTCGACGGAGTCATCGCGGCCATGGAGGTTACGGGTGCGCGCGAAGGGGTCGTGTGGCTTCATCAAGGTGCAGATTCGACCGTGCGGTCGGTACGTTCTGCGATCGCAGAACGGATTGCAGCGAGTGAGGATGAGCTACCGCTGCGAGTAGTTCTTGCACCTGATCGATACGTCTCCGGTGAAGCGACGTCGATCATTCGCACCATCGAGGGTGGGCCCACCCTCCCGCGATTCGTGAACAATCCAGCGCAGCCGTGGTCCGATGGTGGTCGGCCGATTCTGGTGAACAACACCGAGACCATGGCTCGGGCTGGACTTATCGCACTGCGTGGAGCGGCTCAGTATGTGCCCACGTCACTTGTGACCGTCATTTCTCGCGGCTATCGATCAGTGATCGAAGTTGGCGTCGATGAAACATTCGGGACGTTGATTGGCTCTCATTGGTCGGACTTTGCCGCCGGTGAGCCGCAGGCGGTACTGCTCGGGGGTTACGGGGGTTCATGGGTGTCATGGAGCGACGTTCGACGCCTTCGCGTCGACCCCGTCGCACTCAAGCCGGCTGGGCTCTCGATTGGCGCAGGCCTCGTCGGGCCGCTTCCCGCGACTGCATGTGGCATCGAGGAGTCCACCCGCATCGTGAACTATCTTGCGGGTCAGTCTGCTCGCCAATGTGGGCCATGTGTCTTTGGGCTTGCTGCGGTGGCCCAACTATGTGACGACCTGACTGCAGGTGCGCTCACTTCGGCCGGACGAAAGCGGCTTACTCGTTTTATGGGCGAGATCTCCGGGCGCGGTGCGTGTCGCCATCCCGACGGCGCGATCCGCATGGTCACATCGGCACTGCATGTGTTTGGGGCTGACGTTTCTCGGCATCGGCGCGGCCGCACGTGCAATGCCAAGGTCTACGGTGTGATGCCTCTTCCGGGAGAACTGTCATGACCCGTCACCATGCCCAGGATGCTCGCCAGCAGGTAACGGATCTGGTCGGCCCAACACTTCGGATTGATCCCAGCTTGTGCGACGGGGTTGGTATTTGTGCCCATCTTGCGCCCGACCTGATCGCGCTAGATTCATGGGGCTACCCGATCATTGACGATCATGCCCTAACCCGCAAAAGACTTATGCGTCAAGCCCAATCGGTCGTTTCGGCATGTCCGAAAAAGGCGCTCTTCATTCAGGGTTAAGTCACAGCTTCGCGAGTGAGCCAGGGTAGCGAGTGTGGCGTTCGGCTAGTCCTCATACGGACAGTGGCGGCAACCGCTAAGGCAACACACCTCTCGATCGACCAGATAGCGCGCACTAAAGACCCACCAGCCAGTTGCGGGGTCGATGTATCCATCTTCGTTACGGTCCAACGCTGCGTCATGTGCGGTAAGAATTGCTGCCCGCATGGGATGGTCCACAGGCAACCGCGATTCGCGTGGCATGTTCAAGGGTCGATCGTCGAGCGAACTCACATCTGCACCAGGTCCTCGCGCGAGCGTCTCAGGCGCCGAGGTAGTACGAGTATCCGGTTACGTGGAACGAGTTAACTGTCCACGTGTTTCCGGGCAGGCTGCCATTTCCAACCCAGAATTGCAGGGTGTTTTTAACGATGGCGAAGTCTGGCGCGCTGGCCTTAGCCGCGTAGCAACCTGTTGCGTCACCAACGCGGTAGGCCCAATCAGAGGTGAACGAAGGATCATCGGCCGGACCGCTGAAGTAGCCCAAGAAGGCATTGTTCGCTGCGGTGTTGTCCTGATGGGTGGTGCACGCCCTGACCACAACCGAGGTTGGGGTCACTATCGACGCGGGGAGGGCTCGAGTGAATGTGGCCAGGTTAAGTTCCAAATCGACCGGCGTTGCGGGGTCATCGCCGCCGTCGATTTGAACACCCCTATTCGAATCGACAACACTGACACCTAACGAGGCAGCCTTCATCGCTGCGGCCGCATCAAATGAGATCGAAAAGGGCTTCGGGATAGCCCGCAGCGCCGAAACCATGAGTTTACGTAGCTTGACCGATGGCTTGCCATCGAGTCCCTGAGCTGTGATGCGCAGGGTGTATGAGCCGACAGGCATGGTGGCGCCCTGATCGTTCGTGCCATTCCACGGGACCGTCAGGGTGAGCCGTCGACTATAGGTGCGGTGATAGGCAACTCGGCCCTTGTCGACGATGTCGAGTACGAACGTTGATGGAACAACTGCGCTTGCCTTGACCGGAATGCTGTCGAGGTAGCCATCTGGGTGCGGGTAAACAGTTTCGTTTGCCAGTGTGATTGTTGGGATTGCGGCCTGGCTGGAGGTGACCACAAGAGTGGATTTCTTCAGTAGCTGCGCGGTTGACGACCGGATAGGACGCATAAACTCAACGCTGTACGAACCATTGGCTACCCGGGCGCCTTGAGCGTTCTTTCCAGACCACACCACACCCCATGAACTCGTGGCGGGCACAGTCCATGACATGACGACAGCACCGGCAGCGTTACGGATCCGCACGCTCCCGACTCGAGGCACGTTCGAGGTGGCACGGAACGTGACAGTGTCTTGGAAGCCGTCTTTAGCCGGACGAAGAGTCGTCGCCGAACTCGTAGCTGTTTGCACGAGCGCCGCAACTGAACCAGTGCCGCGTACCGATGCAGGACCAGCAGTGGAGCCGTTGAGTGCCGCGACGCGAACGTCGTAGATGCCGGATGCTAAGGGGGACGCGGGCCATGTGGTGTACGTGAAACTGCGGGCACTTGCGGGTAGCGAGGCTGCAATGGTCGTCCACGCCGAGCTCGCTGCGCGGCGATGGGCAAAGATTCGATAACTCGTTGGAGTTACTCCGGGTGCTGGAGCTGACCAGGTGACCGTGAGTTTTTCAACCCCGCCAACAACAGTTGGTTTGTCAACCGCGTTGGGCGTCAATGGTGAGGTGACCGTGGTGACACCACTGGTCATCGTGGCCCAGTTGTAAGCACTCGGGTTTCCTTGATTGAGTTGGCTTACCGCGGCTACCCGGAACCTGTAGGTGTTGCCATGGGTGAGACCCGTGATGGTTGAAACCATGTCGCTGCTCTGCACCGTGGGAGTGCTCGCAGTCGCTGTCTGCCAGGTTTGACCCGAATCACCCGATAGCTCAATGACGTAACTCAGGATGGGTGATCCACCCCACTGTGGCCGCGTCCACTCGAGATGAATGGCGTCATTGGCCAGTGGTGTGGCGCCAATGTAATCGGGGGCGGACGGTGCCACCGGAATCGCTGCGCCCACATTGAGAATTCCGGCCCCGCATCGAGTGATCGTGCAACCGCTCCCGGTTGGGAATGGTGACGCAGTTTCGCGGAGTCTTTGGGCGACTTGGTTCGGGGTGAGCGGGGTGGTGACATGTGATTGCATCAACGCCACTGCCGCTGCGACGTGTGGCGTCGCCATACTTGTGCCGGCCATGTACGCGTAGTCATAGACGCCGTGCGTCCCGTTTGCCAGAGTGGTCGGACTGTTCCACCACGTTGAAAGAATGTTGTCGGTTCCTGTGACGCCGAAGTCGTCACCACCGGGTGCGGCAATCGTGATGGCTCCTGGTGAGGTGCCGTAGTTGCTGTATTGAGCAAGCTCGCCTGCACGGCCAGTGGCCGATACTGCGATGACACCGCTGCAGTCGCCTGGTGAACTGCCGGAGTACTGATCGACGGCGGTGATATCCGTCCCATCATTACCAGCTGCAACGACAACAGTGGTACCGGCGGCGCGTGCATCGTCGATTGCTAACTGCAAGGCCGTACTACAGATACCGGGCCCGCCGAGGGACATGTTGATCACCTGGGCAGGGTGAGTGTTCGTTGGAACATTGGCGACTGCATGTCCGGATGCCCATTCGATCGCGTCGATAATGTCGCTTTCAGCGCCACCGCAACGTCCCAGAACGCGAATCGGCTCGAGCTTTACCCCTGGCGCAATTCCAGCGATTCCTTCGGTGTTTTGTGCGGCCGCGATCGTGCCCGCCAGATGAGTACCGTGCCATGAGCTGTCTTCGACTCGGGCGCAGCCGTAATCGGTGGTGGTGCCGAAGTTGGCGACATCGTCTGCGGTGACCCAATCGCCCGCATCGAGCGGATTAGCATCGCGCGAACTCGGCATGCCAACAGTTGGCCTTGACGGGACGGGGTAAACCGGGTCGTTGTCGTGTGCCATGAATGGATCGGTGATGAAGTCGTAGCCGTATGGAACAGGAAATGTTCCATCTGACGTACCCGTCGGAATCAGGGCGTCCACAAGTTCTGGATGTGGGGCAACTCCGGTATCGAGAATGGCCACGACAACGTCACTTCGGCCACGCTCATGCTGCCAGGCCACTGGTGCTTTGATGGAGTAACCACCGGAGGGATTTCCATAGGTGGTGTCCCAAAGATCCCACTGCTGACCAAAGTACGGATCCGCATCAGCAACTGGACTCGCGCCAAGTGCGACAAAGTGGTGATCAGGTTGGGCCCACGCAACATCGGATCTCGCGGTGAGATCCGCAGCGACTCGGCGTGCACTCGATGCACTAAGTGGTTTCGCGAATCGAAGCACCGTCATACCCGAAGGCAAGCGACGAACAGTCGTGGCCGTTACACCGCCACTGGCTGCTGTTGCCGCCTTCGTGATCGCTGCCGTCGGAAGTTTGCCGTTGGTTGTCTTGACGATCAGTTGTCGAACAGACGTGGCAGTCGTATCCAATGGCGTCTTGACGTGCACAGATTCAGTCGCGTTTTGCTGGGTCAGATGATCAGGGGGGATGATATGAACGTCTGCAGGAACCACCGGCGTTACCGAAGCGGCCAAGGATGTCGTGGCTGATGCGATGACCAATGATCCCGCCATCAGTACCGACAATGTGGTTCCAACGACCCGCTTCACGAAACCCCCACGTATCTAGGCCACCCATGGCGACCGCACTCATTGACCTCATCGTACGTCGAACTTCGTTCCGCGGTTGCTTCCACGGTTGATTCCTCGGCCAGTGAGCTGGATAGGCCATGAGAGTCCACTGAACGTCTCTACCCGCATTGAGCCCTTGGTAAACCGAACGTCCAGAGCGTGAACGGGTTAGTCTCGAGGTAAGACCGTTGACCAGTTGTATGGAGGGACCGACATGACGCCGTCACCAGTAGATTCGGGGCGCAATGATTTGGGCCGACTTCTGGTCCGAACATCGGAGTCCCTTGCCTCGGAACCGTGGGCGGACTTACGGGGTATCGAAGGCGCGACGCATAAGGTTCTGTGGCAATCGGGTGACGTTGTCATCGGGCTAGTGCGGGTCGAGGCAGGCAAGACCAAGCCTGAGCATATGCATCATGGTGCGCACCATCACATGTTGATCACGAAAGGATCCTGCGTCATGTTGGGATCTCGCGTTGACGAAGGTTCGTATATCTACGTCCCGCCTGGGGTGCCGCATGCTGTCGACGAGGTTGGCCCAGACGGGGTTGAGTTCTTCTATACCTATCGTCCCGTTGAGCTGGGGCTTGATGACGAAAAGGTTGTCGCACATCCTGTCTGACAGTGTGCATCAGTGCCCGTCGGCGCGACGTGCAACTCAATACTCGCGATGTGCAACTCAATACTCGCGATGTGCAACGCAATCCTGAGGCTTACCAACCTTCGCGAAGAACCCGTTCGAGTTGCTCGACGTAGAAGTCTGCCTCAGTGATCGTCAGCGTCATGGGTGGCTTCATTTTCAGCACGTTCGCTCGTTCACCCGTTGGCTGAACGATGATGCCGAGTTCACGCAGCCGGTCGCAGATCGCTGCACATTCACCGGTGGCGGGCTCACGTGTCGCCCGATCGCGTACGAGTTCGACGCCGAGATACAGGCCCATCCCATGGACGGCGCCGATGATCGGGTAATCCTGCATCAATGCGGTGCATCGTTCGATGAGTCGATCACCGACAACGGCAGCGTTCTGCTGCAGGCCCTCATCCTTAATGATGTCGAGAACTGTGCTACCAACGACGCAGGACACCGGGCTGCCACCGGCCGACGAGAAGAAGTTTCCTTGATCACCGAAAGCCTCGGCGATCGCGCGGGTTGTGATCACGGCACCAAGCGGCTGGCCGTTACCCATCGCCTTAGCAACCGTGATGATGTCGGGAGTTACTCCGTGCATTTGGAAAGCCCACCAGTAGTGGCCCAACCGTCCGTAACCAACCTGGACTTCATCGGCGATGCATAGGCCACCGGCCTTACGCACAGCGTCGTACGCCGCCGCCAAATATCCATCCGGTAGGAGTACACCGCCGGCGTTACCGAAGACCGGTTCGCAGATGAACGCGGCAGGCGCGGTCGCCTGTGCACACATGGTTTCAACGGTGTTTTCAAACTCCGCGATGTAGCTGGCAGCGGAGTCTTCACCGCGGAATTGACCTCGGTACGGGTTTGGTGCGGAGACGAGGTGAATCCAATCCGGCCGAGTCTCTAAGGCCTTCGGATTGTCATAGAGGGACGTGGTGACTGCGTCGGAAAGAAGGGTCCATCCGTGGTACGCCTCGCGCACTGCGATGAGATCCATTCTGTCCGTGGCGATTTGCGCGATGTGCAACGCAAGGTCGACTGCTTCAGAGCCGCTATTGACCAGGAACACGGTGTCCAGGCCGGGAGGGGTGAGTGCGGTGAGACGTTCAGTGAACTCAACGATCGCGCTGTAATGGAAACGAGAATTCGTGTTGAGTTTTCGCATCTGTCGATCGACGGCGTCGGCTAGTCGTGGATGTCCATGCCCCACGACGGCCACGTTGTTGACCATGTCGAGATACGACCGAGCGTTCGTGTCGATCAGGTGGCTTCGCCAGCCGCGTTCGATCTGCATGGGATCGGCGTAGTAGTGCTCCTGTAGACGTGCGAAAGATTTGTCTCTTCGTTCAAGCAGCTCGCGCGTGGGCATCGCCGACGCCCACGCCGATGCATTTACGTCTGCGCCGATCAGCGGGGATGGATCCAAACACAGGTAGAGCCAGCCACTGGCCTGCGTCGGGGTGCAAAAGTTGGGCGCCGATTCAACGCAGGGCTCTGCCAGAACCTGAACCCACATCGATCCGGTCGACGCGGTGCCGATCAGCTCACCGATGGTGAAACTCGCGCCTACTCCAGCGGTGGTGCTGACGCCGTGTATCTCGATCAGCCCGGCGCGTGTGGTCAGGACCAGCCGGGTGTCGTCCCGGTAGTGAATAACCGCATCGAGAGGTGCCTGAACAGCGGACCCTGGGCTGGTGGCCAGGTGGACGCCGAGTGCAATTGTGGCGGGTTCGGTTGCGCTGGTTGGGACGGTGCGTGGAAGGTATGCCTCCCCGAACCGTGACACCGATGTACCGTCGTGAGGACGGGCTTCGGCCAGGCTGCTGTTCACCACGTCCTGATCGATGAATCGACCGTCATCGAGGTCGTCACTTAGGACGGATAAATCCACGACGGTGATCTCGCCCGGCGAGGCGAGCAACGGAATCGCCGTGGCGAGTGCTTCACGGGCCTGGGCTATGTGCCCGGATGCTGGAAGCTCCAACGCGGTGCGAATGGCGGCCTGCGCAAGTTCAAACGGGATGGACCTGCTCCGGTCGTAAATGCGACGCTCACCCTCAAGTGGTTCGACGGCGGCCGCGTTATCGGGATCAAGGGCAGCCTGATGATCTCCGGCAACAACCAAGACGGCGCCGCGCAGCACGACCAGTGGCCATAGGGCGGCAACCTCCGCCTCGGTCAGCGGCACAACCTGGTGATAAGCACGAATTGCCTCTAGGGCGGCGAAGGGGTGGTCAACCTGATGGCGCAGAATGCACGCAGCGGTCATGGCGATATCACCAACGAGCCAACTGCGGGTCATGTCCCCGAAATCGATAATGCCTTCAGGCCGAATGCGACCAGCGTCATCTGGCGAGCCCACCGTGTTGTCATCGGTCACGTCATTGTGGATAGCGCGGATGCGAAGGTCGTCAGAAACCTGAGAAAGCACGGCCTCAATCTGTTCGAGGCTCTCACCGATCAACCTACGTCGTTCTGGTTCGGCCACGGATTCTAGATACGTGCGGACAAATGCGACCCCGTGCATCAGATCCCACTGACCACCGGGGGTAAGCCCGCTATGTTCAAAGCCCTCGAGTGCTCGTGCTGCCTCGCCCGCGAGGCGACCCAGATCCCTGCAGATCGACGGCGCGAGGTAATGCTCGCCGGTTAGCGTGTCGCCATCGATGTACGTGATGAGGCGGACGAACAACTCCTCACCGTCGATATCTGCAGTCTGGAGATAGTTGCCGTCGAGTCCGGTCCGGGGGATCGGGGCGTGGAAGGACGTGTCTTGATTCGCCAGGTACAGCAGGGCGTCGTTCTGAGCCTCAAGAGCCCCGCGTCGCCACGACTTGTTGGCGATCTTGAGAACGACGTCATCGTCGTTGGTGACGATGCGAAAGTTTCGGTCCTGATGACTGCTCAGTTCGGAGATGGATCCCTGGATGCCGAAAAGTTCGAGCGCGAGGATGGCTGCATTCTCCACACCCACCTTGGGGCGAGGTGAAATTTCGAGCGACTGGGTCATATCTCCGCGTCCGAGTTTGGTGTGTCAGTGTGGGCGAATCACTAGCGCATCCCCTCGGTTGCATCCTAGGGGTTCGCGGGCGTAGCACCTGTCGCTTGGTGGCGTTTCATATACGACATCGTGATCCACGCAGACATCAATGCGATCACTTGCAGCAGTGCACCGATGCCGAACACATAGCCAACGCCAAAGTGTGCCACGGCCCCGAGTCCAGCCGCGGCCAGCGCATAGAACGACGTCTTGATGCTCGCCGCCGTCGTGAAGACCACAGATCGGATCTCGGGTGCCGCTTCGCGTGAGCGAACGGAAAATGTCGCTGCCAGGAGGGGCCCATCTGCCAAACCGATGATGAACGCGAGGATCAAAGTGAGAGTGAATGACGGGGTAAAGCTCAGCACGAGTAAGGCCAGCGCCACGACGATCGTTGTCAGGACAACCGTCCGATCGAGATTCTTGATCGGACGGACGGTGATCCAGGTACTGGCCAAAAGGCCACCAACGGCCAAGGCGCCAAAGACCCAACCAGAGTGTGCGAGTGAATCCTGCTGAATCATCACCAGCAGTGGCACGCCGACTAAGAAACCCGCCTGGCCAACGAAGCCGATCGTGTTGATCAGCGTTACTCCCGCAAGCGACGGAGTCGAGAACAGGCCCTTGAATCCGGTGGTGACATCGCGAACGAGGGAATGGCGAATCCCCGGCTCGGATCGCGTGGGAAATGGAACGAAGGGACGCATCAGGAGTGCGACCCCTAACAGTGCCAAGGTGAAGATCAGAGGTCCGGTCGGGCCGAGGATCACCGCGCCCGCAGCTAGCGGCGGACCAGCCACTGCGCCGATGTTGTATGTGGCCGCGTCAATTCCATAGGCACGATGCAGTTGCTGGGGGCTAACCAAACTTGGCAACTGTGAACTTAAGCCACCGGTCAAGGCTGGTTGTGCGATACCGCCGGCGCTAGCGATGACAAGCAATGCCCATAGTGGCGCATGTGGCATCAACCAGGCGAGTAACGCCACACCTGCTGCGAGTACCACGATGGCCGCGCTGACAACGCGGCCCGGGTGGCGAACTCGATCAAGGGTCGCTCCGATGAATGGTCCGCCCACAGCCGCGAGCCCCGTAACGCCGGCGAGAATAACGGCGCCTTCCAATGCGCTGTGCCCGGTGGCTAGAGCTGATACCAAGACCGCGGGGGCGATCGCCTCGGTCACGGCGCGAGATGCCGTGGCCAAGATCGTATAGTTCAGAACACTCGAGTAGCCGGTGCGAGATGCACGGCTGTCGATCGTCGAGGTCATGTCCCCACGGTATCGCCGCAGCAGATCTCAACAGTCGACGGCGCCCCATGAACCTGAACGATCACGTCAGATTGAGTGCCCGCGCCTCTTCCCACAACTCGTCCCTGATTTGTGGACTGGCGGCCTGCTCGATCAGGTGCTTGGCCTGAGCCTGCTGCGAGTATCCCCAGATAGGGGCGATTCCCTGCTCGGTAACGATGGCCGTGGCTTGGAATGATGTAACCGGCTCATCGATGAGGGGCACAATCGTCGAGACGTCCGCTCGAGGATGCCACGATCGCAGAGCGAGAATGGCTTGTCCGCCGGGTGAGTGCAATGCGCCGACGATGAAATCGGTCTGTCCGCCAAACCCTGAGTAAATGTGTCCGTTCACGCGAGCCGCGTTTGCCTGTGCGTACAGATCAACTTCTAGGGCGGTGTTGACCGAGGTCATCATGGGGTTGGCGGCGATGTTCGCTGGCTCGTTGGTTGTCTCTGTGCGCTTCATCGAGATACGTGGATTGCGGTCAACCCAGGCATAGAGTTCTGGCGAGCCAAACAGGAACGACGAAATCAACGGTGCTGACGGATCTAGGGCCCCAGCGCGATCAAGTTCGAGCACGCCATCGCTAAACATTTCGCTCCAGATCCGAAGTCCGCGGCGTGATTTCAGGCTCGCGAGTACTGCATCGGGGACTGCGCCAATTCCCAACTGAAGGGTTGCGCCATCCAGTACCCGCTCAGCGACTCGATCACCGATGGCCCGCGATACATCGTCGATCTCGGTGTGCAGTGGCGATGGGAGTGGCACATCCACGGCTACGCCGAAATCGATTTCATCGAGACTGATTTCGCTATCGCCAAATGTGTAGGGCATCTGTGCGTTCAACTGGGCGATGACCAGTGCGCCACGTGCGCGAGCCGCTTCGATTGCCGCAGGCAAGATGTTGACCTCGACACCGAGTGAGACCTTGCCGTCGAACGGGATGCTCGTGTGCACGATGACGATGTCCGGGGGACAGGTCGAGGTGAAAAGGTGCGGCACCATCGATAGCCGTGCCGGGATGTAGACCAGTCCGGCGCTCTTGCGCATTCCCGGGCCGACGAAACACGTTTCCATGGTGATCCCAGATCGGATGGGTAGACCTAGTTGTGCGTTGAGTGCATGCAACGTGAACTCGGGCAGGACCTCCGATACGGCGTCCACGACAGCGTGTGGGGTGGCGACATTACCGCTGACCACCACCCGCGGTGCACCATCGGCCGCTGGGGCAGGAACTGTTATCTGGCGGCCCAAGTCTTCGAGTGTTACGAGTTTCATGGTGATCCCCTCCATCCCCAGACTATCTCCCGTAGCAGTAACGCTCAGTGATGGATCAGCAACGATCTGGAGTGAGATGGGCCTTCTGAGTGCGATAGCAGGCGGGTTGTGCGCGTCCTGCGGAACGTCGACGCGCAATCTTTACTTGAGTACGCGATGATCAGACGTAGAGATTGGTTACCGTATGGTGGGCTCAGGTCGAGGAAATCTATACCTCCAAACGGGTGGATAGAGTCGTCATGAGCATGGCGTGAGTGTCACACTCGGTAACGGAGCACGAGATGTTCTGGCTAACGGGACGTGACGATGCTGGTGATAGATGTGAATGATCAGGTTTCAGGCCACCCTGCGGTGGCTTATAAGGGGAGAGGATGTCCACGGTGACGGGTGACCGCGCGCAAGCACTAGTCATTGAGGACTCTCCAGAGATCACCCTTCTAGTTCGAGGTCTCCTGGAAAAAGAAGGGTATGCAGTCGTTGCAACCCCCCAGGGACGTCGCGGGGTCGAGTATGCCCGCGCTGAGCAGCCAGAACTCATCATTTTGGATCTCTCACTTCCAGATGCTGACGGAGTAGAGGTTTGCCGCGAGCTACGCGCATTCAGTGACGCGTACATCGTGATGGTCACGGCCCGCGATGACGAAGTCGATAAGATTGTCGGACTCACCGTGGGCGCTGACGACTACGTAACCAAGCCGTTTTCACCGCGCGAGTTAGCAGCCCGTGTACGAGCAATGCGCCGCCGGCCCCGCGTCGCGCCGCAACGCGAATCACGGGAATTCGGCGAACTAGTCATCGATCCGATTGCCCGCGAGGTCATGGTTGATGGCGTCAACATTGAACTCACCAAGATTGAGTTCGACATCCTTGATCTGCTCTCCGGTAGTCCGCGTCGCACCTTCACTCGTGAGCAACTTCTCGAGCATGTGTGGGGTGACTGGTTTGGTGATGACCACGTCATCGAAGTTCACATGGGGAAACTGCGTAAGAAACTAGGCGAGTCGGCGTCAGCGCCGCGCCATATCCGTACCCTTCGTGGTGTGGGTTATCGTTTTGAACCTGCCTGATCCGCGTTCGACAATCGGTCAATCCGCGGGCCTGCTGTAACGATCGCTGGGGGTGTAGGTGTACGGACTCATCAACGAGGCGATGCGTCGGCTCATTACTGATCAGGCCGGGGCGCAGACGTGGTCACGGATCGCCGCTAGGGCGGAAACCGCTGAGACCTTCGTCGGACTGTTGTATTACGACGATGACGTGACCTATCGGCTCGTGGGTGCTGCTAGCGCCGAGCTCGATACGCCGGCGGAGGATTTGCTCCGCGCCTTCGGACAGTACTGGTCGTCTCGGGTCGGGCCCGAAAATTACCGCGATGTGCTGGGCGCAACAGGAACCAGCGTCACTACGGTTCTGGCCAACCTTGACCTCATGCATGCCCGGATTCAAAACCTTTATCCAGAGTTGGTGCCGCCGTCGTTCTCCGTCTCGGACACATTCGATGGTGGGGTGATGGTCGAGTACCGGTCTCACCGCGAGGGCTTAGCCCCCTTCGTCGTGGGTCTACTCGAGGGGCTCGGAACGTTGTACAACACCCCGACGGTCGTCACTCATGAGCGTCCTCGTTCTGAAGAACTGCCGTTCGACGTCTTCCGCGTGCAGATCGGGGGATAGCGTCGGTGCAAATTAGCATCGGGAGTGATGATCTCGATCGGGTCGCACCGTTCGGGATCTTCCTCGATGAGGGGATGAGAGTCATCCGCGTTGGCTCATCGTTCGAGCGGCTCGGCGTCTTCAGCGAACAGCAGTTGCTCTGGGATTTGTTTGACCCGGTGCGCCCGACTGCACTTACCGACGCGAATTCGCTGCGCCGACATGCCGGCACCCTGATCTTGATGGTGTTTAAGAAGACGCACACGCAGTTCAGATTTCAGGCGGTACCGGTGGCAGACCCGGCTGGTGTCTTTCTCGTGGGCTCGCCGGTGGTCACGTCGTCGACCGAGCTTGAGGCGCTTGGCCTTTCTGCCTCGGACTTTTCACCAACAGACCAGACGCCCGATCTGCTGTTTTTGCGTCAAGGGCAGGAACGAAGTCTCGACAACTTGAAGTTGCTCAACCAGGAACTACAAGACACGGCCGCAGAGCTAAGGGTGTCAAACCGTCAGTTGGCTCGAGCGGAGTCTCGCTATCGGAAGTTGGTTGAGGCTCAACCGTTGGCGATGTACATCGATCGCTTGGGCCCCACCGCATCTGCTGAATTCGTGTCACCACAAACCGAAGAGATGTTTGGGTACCCCATCGATCGTTGGATGAACGAATCTGCCTTCTTCTTCGAGATGATGCATCCTGATGATCGCCAGCGGGTATGGCGGGCCCATGTGGCGGCCGATCGCGACGACGAGCCATTCGACCAAGAATTCCGCGTCATCACAGCCGATGGGCGAACAAAGTGGGTGCGTGCGGTCGACTCCGTCATTGATGCTGATGAAGGGGAACGACGCCGGCTCGGCTTCATGATCGACATCACCAAAGCCAAGCTCGACGAACAGAAGGTCGTTGAATCTGGTACCCGCATGACATCACTGTTGGAAAACATGCGGCATGGGGTGTTGGTTGAAGACGCCGTTCGATCTGTTGTTCTGGTCAATGAGGCGCTATGTGCCATGTTCCGCTCTGGTGTTGATCATCAGACACTGATCGGGCTACCGGTTTCCGCCGCCATCAGCAGGCTGGTACCAAGTGCGGATGATCCCGCCTCATTCCTTCGTCGCACCGAAGAGTTCGTAAGTCGACGATGGCCAGCGGTGGGCCAAGTGTTCAAACTCAGTGATGGCCGCGTACTCGAATTCGACTTTCAGTTAATCCTGGATGACGGTGCTCAGGTCGGTGCCATCTGGCTGTTCGAGGATGTCACAGAGCGAGTCCACGATCGTGATGCGCTAGCTCGGGCCCGTGACCTTGCCGTGGCGGCATCGGATGCAAAGGGCCAATTCTTGGCCACAATGAGCCACGAAATCCGCACTCCTATGCACGGCATCATCGCGCAGATCGATCTCTTGCGCGGTACCCCACTGGATAGAGATCAGCGTGAGGGGATTGATGTGATCAGCCAATCCTCTGAGGCGCTGGTGAGCATCATCAATGACATTCTTGACTATGAAAAAGTCGAGGCGGGACGCATCGACCTCAACGTCGTCCCAACTGATGTACGCGATGTTGTGAATGGCGTTTCGACGCTGCTGTCAGCTCAAGCCGCAGCCAAGGGGTTGACGATTCACGCGACCGTGGATCCGCTTACACCTCAACTCGTGCTCGGAGACGGCAGTCGGCTGAGGCAGATTCTGCTGAACCTGGCTAACAATGCAGTGAAATTCACCTCTGTTGGCTCGGTGGACTTAGAGGTACGAGTGGATCGTGACGGTGCCGGTGGCGATGTCATCGCCTTCGAGGTTCGCGACACCGGGCAAGGGATTCCACGTGATCGACTGAGCACGATCTTTGATCCATTCGTTCAGGCCAAGGCGGGTCAGGAAGGTACCGGGCTAGGACTTGCGATTTCGCATCGCTTGGTGTCTTTGATGGGAGGCTCTCTGACGGTGAGCTCGACGGTTGGTGAGGGCTCGCGTTTCCGCTTCGCGATTCCGATGCCGTCGGTAACAGATTCATGGGATGTGGGCATCAGAACTCCTGTCGCCGAGCCGCCTCCGATCGACGATACGGCTCTGATTGTTGACGATTCGCAGGCCAGTCGAGCGCTACTTGGTCGCCAGGTGGCTCGCCTCGGCGTACCGCACCGTGCTGTTGCCTCTGGTGCAGAGGCACTTGACGCGTTGGGCCACCGCGTCCGGTATACATCGGTGCTCCTCGATCTCGAGATGCCCGACATGGACGGCTTTGAGGTTGCTGCTGCGATTCGTTCGTCATCGGATCCGCGGGTGGCTCGAATCCCGATCATCGCGTTAGCGACGCAGGCAGATCAAGATCTGGCTGCGCGTTGTCGAGCGGCGAGCATGGATGGCCTTCTAACTAAGCCCGTTGATCTTTCCGAACTCCGTGACCAGTTCGATCGGTTGTTGGTGAACCGTCGATGATGGGACGGCATCGGTGAAGGGCATTATCTTCAACATCGTTGAGTCGGTGGTGATCGCCGAGCAGGGGATCGATGCGTGGGACGACGTCATCGACGAATCAGGGGTACTGGGCGCGTACACGTCGTTGGGGACGTATCCAGATTCCGATTTGTTGGCGATCGCGTCGTCGGTTGCAAGCCGTGTAAACGCCACTCCCTCAGCGGTTATCAAACATGTTGGCCATCAGGGTTTGAGTCGAATCTACGACCGGTACCCGGAGTTCTTCACCGACCACGATGATGTGCTGTCCTTCTTGTTATCGATCGACTCGATCATTCATCCGGAAGTTCGAAGTCTTTATCCCGGTGCGGACGTGCCGTTCTTTACCTACAACGTGGTTGATGAGCACACCCTTGAGATGACCTACCGATCCTCACGGAAGCGATGCGATTTTGCTGAAGGGCTGATCCTTGGTGCGGCAGAGCATTATGGCCAGACAGTAGATATTGCGCGGCCTCGCTGCATGATGCGTGGCGATGATGATTGCGTATTGAGAGTGACGACGACGTGAGTCACGAACTGGCACTTGCCCGCCTCGAACGGCGAGCTGCGCGCGAAAATGCCGCCCGACGAGAGGCAGAGGCAACCGCGGAAATCCAGATCCGTCGCGTTCGCGAACACGCTCGCGAAGTTGAACTGCTCGGGTCGATCGCTGCCATCGTTAATGAGAGTGATGATGCCGAATCTGCACTGACGCTCGCGGCCAAGGCGATTCGTAGACATTGTCGATTTGCTGTTGCCCACGTGCTGGTTCCCGATCAGACAGGGGCTTTCGTCAGTGCGGATATCTGGGATGCAGATGCCAATCAAGTCGAGTTCTTAGAACAAGTCATCACTGCGACGATCGATCAGCGGTTTGTGCCGCCAGAAGATCTGCCTGGTCAGGTTGTCTCCTCCCATCAAACGGTGTGGCTGGCAGATCTGCATTCGACCGGTCAGTTCTCCAAGAGACCGGATATTCGAAACGGTTCCGCGTGGGCATTCCCCGTGATCGCCGGGGTAGATGTTGTTGCAGTGATCGAGTTCTTTGATCCACGTTCCCGGCAACCCGATGAGCGGCTGCTACAACTGGCTCCTGCCTTTGGCACGCAACTTGGTCGCGCTGTCGAGTGGGAACGGACGCGACTGCGCGAAGTGCAGGATCGCCGGCGTCTTGAAGAACTGTTAGCGCAACGGACCAAAGAGGCTCAAGAGGTCGAGCGTTCGTATGCAGTTGCCGATCAAGCACGTGATGCCTTTGTTGCGTTCTTGGCGCATGATGCGCGAGCGCAAATCGGCGGTATCAGACACGATGAATCTCCCGAGCTTGCTGACTCCGGCTCAACTATTGACGAGCTGGCTGCACTTTTGGACCGGCTGGTCCGCGTGATTGACCGCTCCGATCGAAGATTTGCTGGCGATCGGGTGGCAGTAAGCCTTGACGAGTTAGCCGCATCGATTGTCGCTACCCAAACGAGGTTCGATGAATCATCTGTGGACGTCGTGGTGCAAGGTTCGACTGATGCGGTGATCGAACTCAATGTGGAGTTGATGACTCGACTCATGTCATTGGTTTTCGAGCACATCAGCTCAACTGCTGAAAGCCCCTCGGTGGTTGCGGAATTAGATGTGTCTCCGGACACGTTGTCTGCGACCGTCTCGAGCTCAACGGCATTCGAGTTGTGGGACGCCGATGCGCGAGTGAGCGGTGATGACGCCATTAGTCAGGCTGCTCGCCTCGCCAAAGCACTTGGTGGATTCCTGACCGTGTCACACGGCGAGAAGCACGATCATGTTGTGCGCGTCGTGGTCGCAACTCAGTACCAGGCCGCAGGACCTGTGCGCGACACTAATCGGCGCATCCTGTTGGTCGACGACAACGAGATTAACCGCAAGTTAGCCGGAGCCATGCTCACCAGACTCGGCCTTGAGGCTGACGTTGTTAACGGGGGACTTGATGCCTTGACGGCGATGAGTGAGCGCGAATACGGGCTGATTCTGATGGATGTTCAAATGCCGGATCTTGATGGTCGGGATGCCACGCGTCGTTGGCGCAGTGGACATGGCGGTGCGACGAAGGTGGATGTTCCTATCGTCGCGGTGACGGCGCACGTTGCCGAGTCTGAGCGCGCCGAGTGCCTGAGTGCTGGAATGAACGACTATCTCAGCAAGCCGTTTGGTCTAGAAGGATTGCAGTCGACCGTTCGCCGTTGGATCCGCGAAGGGTCAATCGATCAAGCGGGCGCGTGACGTCAGTGTTCGCGCGCGAGGTAATCGGTCATCGCCGCCACGGAAAGACGCCCGGCTGTCTCGACCTCGGTGAGTCGCTCGTCCATATCCTCGACCTCTTCGCTGATCGCAGCTCGTTGCATCTCCTTCGTGCTCACCGAAACCGCCGTTGCACCGAGCATGGCGGCGGGGGAGCCCAAGGCATGTGCCACAGATCGAATTTTGTCCGGATCGCCATCGGCCACGGCCTCTCGAATCGCCGCGAGCCGTGCGGGGAGTTCGTCGACGAAAGCTTGGACCGCCTCGAGCACAAGCCCGCGGTCACCAATTTCGTCAACCAAGGATGCAAGCCGGGCTTCATCCAAGACGACAGGAAGGTGATCAGACACTGAGTCTCCGGTAGGTCTTCAAAGGCGGACACAGTGACCTCAGCGAACTAGCGCCGATGCCTGTGACTGGTACCCCTAACTTAGAACTCGAGACCGTCGGAAGCGACTTCTGATGAGCAAAGTGAGAGGGAGTTTTCAGCCACAGTCTGCTCTCGCAGTCACGAATCGTCCCAAAACGCCCCTGGATCGTCACCGATCCAAGGATGTCGACGCTCGGCCGGGTCATGACGAGACGATAGGTAGCTCAGTTCCTCGTCTGGCTCAGTTCCTCGTCTGGCTCAGTTCCTCGTCAGCACATCTACCGGCGTGAAGGTACGATCAGGTCGTGTCTGATACCTCCTTGCGACGTGGGACGGTTCGCATGCCATTCATGGCGGCTCTGACACTTCTTATGACCGGGCTATTGTGCCTAGTGTCTGCGGGCACGTCACACGCATTGGCGCAGTCGCAACAGAGCCCCTCGCCAACTCCTTCGACGATTCCGTCGGGTGAGACCCCGCCTTCACCACTGGGGGGCTTGGCACCATTTGGCCTCGTTATTGGGGTTCTGTTGATCGGCGGGGTTAGCGTTCTCTACGGTCGGCGCAACCAATGACGACCCAGACCAAACCCACGCCAACTAAAACCTCCTCACTGGCCGTGGGGCCGATGCTTTTTGTATGGACGGTCACCGGTCTAGTCGCTGCGGCGGTGTTCCTGTGGACCGGTGATGGCCGGCCTGTGCCAAGCCCAGTCGGAATCCCCGATCCGGGTGTCGGCACGACGTGGGCGCTGCCGGTTTTTCGGACAATGTCGGATCTGGCCGCAATTCTCACGATCGGTCTGCTTCTCTTGGGGGCATTCCTAGTCCCCGCCCGTGATGGAGTCTTAGCGGGCGCACGACTGACGTGGACGAGGGCTGCGCGATGGTCCGCGGCGGTGTGGGCGATATGCATTGTGTTTCAAGCAATTTTCACGCTGTCGAATGTGTTGGCTGAGCCGTTACCGGAGGCTGCGGATCCGTCTGTCCTGTGGAGTTTCCTTACCCAGATCGATCTCGGACGGGCGCTGGTGGTGCAGGCGGCGCTAGCTGGCCTCGTTGCAGTTATTGCCTCGTACACCAGAACGACGGTGGGTGCTCTGGAATGTGGGCTACTGGCACTCGTGGCACTTGTGCCGCCCGTGTTGACCGGGCATGCGGGTACGTCCTCTGACCACACGATCGCCGTGAGTGCGCTGATGGTGCACGTTCTGGCTCTGAGTCTGTGGTGCGGTGGGTTAGCCGCGCTCGTCCTTCTCGGCGCTTCGGATCGACGCTCGTATCCAGTGGCAGTACCGAGGTTTTCCAGCCTCGCGGTGTGGTGCGCGGTTGCTGTCGCGTTAAGTGGTGGGCTGAGTGCGTGGATCCGTCTCACTGCGCCTGTCGAACTGCTCACCACCTCATACGGCCGCATTATCGTGGTCAAGGTGCTGCTCATCATCACGTTGAGCATCTTCGGTGTGTGGTATCGACGGCGGATCATCCCAACATTGGCGCAGGAATCGACGCGCTTCACGTTCTTGCGCGTGGCCGCCTTCGACGTGGGGATCATGGCCGCGACTGTTGGTGTGGGCGTGGCACTTTCACGCACCCCACCACCGAACTCGGGTGCCGTGGATCCAGGTTCACTCTCACCCGCTCGAGCGATTCTCGGGTTCGACTTGCCACCGGCTCCTGATGTGCAAAACCTGCTCTGGGGTCAGGCCCGGATCGACGGCTTCTGGTTGACCGTGGTGCTTCTCATGGCTGCGCTATACCTAACTGGTCTGCGCGTGATGAGGAAATCAGGAGATGCGTGGCCAGTCGGACGCACCGTGTCATGGTTCGTCGGCGTTGCCATGCTGACTGTGATTACGCAGTCGGGTTTTGCGACGTACACCCACGTCATGTTCAGCATGCACATGTACTCGCACATGATCGAAGCAATGGTGATTCCGATCTTCCTTGTTCTCGGTGCGCCCATCACATTGGCTTTGCGAACCCTGCCGCGTCGACCCGATGAGCGGGGACCTCGGGAAGTGCTCACCAGCATCCTGTCGTCGAAATATGTTCAGTTCGTTAGCTATCCGCTTGTTGCGACGGCCATATTCGTTGGCAGTTTCTATATCCTCTACTTCACGCCGCTTTTCCCGTGGCTGATTTCGAGTCACTGGGGACACATTGCTATTGGTGTTCACTTTTTACTGAGCGGCTATCTGTTCTTCTGGGTGTTGATTGGCGTCGATCCGTCACCTCATAAGCCGCCATACGTCGTGAGTATGGCCATCATGTTGATCGTCATGCCCATCCATTCCTTCTTTAATGTCGCTTTGATGATGTCGACCACCGTGTTGGCGCAGGAGTTTTACACGTCGCTGCAGCGTCCCTACGCAACTGATCTTTTGGCCGATCAGCACTTGGGGGCCAGTGCGGGATGGGCCATGGGTGAGATTCCGATGGTCATCATGATGGCCGTGATGTTCTTTCAGTGGATGCGCTCGGACGAACGTGAAGCCCGTCGTTTGGATCGTGCGCAGGATCGGGCCGCGGCTACCGGAGTCGGACACGATGAACTTGCCGAATACAACGCGCGGTTAGCCAAACTGGCTGAACGCGATCGGGCGTCTCGCTCGTAGTTTGCTCTGCCGGTCTCGTCGAAACGACGTGACTACCGCTCATCGGTCCGTCAGACTGGGCGGGTGAGTCTCACCTTGGCCGTTGATTGCGGTGGTACCGGCATCAAGGCATCAGTCCTTGACGAGGTCGGGACCCTTCGAGTGAAGCCTCATCGCGTCCCCACTCCGTACCCGTTGTCCATTGAACGGTTTCTCTCGACGCTGAGTGGTTTGGCTGCCGAGTTACCCAATGCCGATCGTGCCACTGTGGGTATCCCGGGAATGATTCGGCACGGTGTGGTTATTCAAACTCCGCACTACATCACTGAGGCGGGGCCTCGTAGTCGTCCGCATCCAGAGCTGATTGATCAATGGCACGGTTTCGATGCCGAAGCGGCCCTGAGCGATCTGTTTGGGATACCTACTCTGGTGTTGAACGACGCCGAAGTTCATGGGGCGGGTGTTGTGTCCGGTGCTGGTCTCGAACTCGTACTCACCCTGGGAACCGGTTTAGGTTGCGCCCTTTTCGACGGTGGTCGGTTGGCCCCGCACCTCGAGTTGTCGCAGGCGCCAGTGCGCTGGGGACTTACCTATGACACGTACATCGGTGATCGCGAACGTCGACGATTGGGGCCGGCATTCTGGTCGCGTCGGGTTCGTCGCGTTGTTGACGCCCTTCGTCCCGTCTTCGTCTGGGATCGGCTCTACGTGGGTGGCGGTAATGCGCGAGTGATCACTCCCGAAGTCGTCGGTGAGCTAGGAGACGATGTTGTGATCGTGCCCAATACGGCTGGAATCATCGGTGGTGTTCGCGCCTGGGATTTGCGCACCCGATAGGTTCGTCACCGTTGGTACTCATCTGGAGGTTCCGTGGTAGACGTTCGTCCATTTCGTGCGCTTAGGCCGGCGACGGGTCGCGCGCAGGCGTTGATCTCACCTCCCTATGACGTTATTGACGTTGAGGAAGCGCGCGCGTATGCGGCGGGCGACCCGGATTCGTTCTTACGCGTTTCGCGCGCCGAAATCGACCTACCTGCCACGGTCGACCCACATGCCGATGAGGTGTATGCCCAGGGGCGCGCGAATCTCGACGAGTTCGTCTCACGCGGTTTACTCGTTCAGGATGATGTGCCGACGTACTCGGTCTACCGGCTCATCATGGGTGAGGTAACGCAGATCGGGATTGTTGCGGCGGTGTCTGTCGACGACTACGACGCAGGTCGAGTGCGGATTCACGAATACACGCGACCGGATAAGGAACTTGACCGGGTCAAGCACATTGAGGCGTTGGATGCCCAGGATGAGCCGGTGTTCTTGCTGAGCCGACGTTCAGCCGACGTTGACGCCATTGTGCGCTCCGCCATGGCGGGTCAACCAGCGATTGACCTGGTCAGCAGAGAGGGAATCGCACACACGCTGTGGGTCATTGATGACGCCCAGCAGGTTGCCTCTCTCCACCGCGCCCTGGCGGAAGTGGGCGACCTCTATGTGGCTGATGGGCATCACCGCAGTGCGGCCGCATCTCGCGTTCATGCCGCTCGGCTTGGTGAGGCGGGGGAGCACGACTCGTTCATGGCGGTGGTGTTCCCACTCGATGATGTTCACGTCATGGCCTACAACAGAGTGGTGGCCGATCTTGGCGGTCGCACGACGCAAGATTTCTTGGACGAACTTTCCGGAGTGATGGCTCTGACCGAGTCCTCCACGCCAGTGGCACCCACGAGCCGCCATCATGTTGGAGTTCACCTCGATGGAGTTTGGTACTCGGGTGAGATCACTGACGTAGATGAGGGTGATCCCCTTGCGCGACTAGATGTTTCCCTTCTGCAGGATCGAGTTCTTGGCCCGATCTTGGGGATCGGTGATCCGCGAACCGACGCTCGCATCGCTTTCGTTGGTGGAATTCGTGGTACGAAGGAGATCGAGCGTTTGGTGTCCAGTGGACGTGCGGCAGTCGGATTCACCCTGTGTCCGACATCAACGCAGGAACTAGTTGACGTTGCCGCCGCAGGCCAGGTGATGCCGCCGAAGTCGACGTGGTTTGAACCGAAGTTAGCCAGCGGATTATTCGTTCATCCAATCGCGCAGTGACGGCGAACCACTGGCTGACTAACCCAGCAGAGTCTGTGCCGCATGCACGTGGAATGCCGCAGATAGAGCGATGTCGTCGATGTGCACGCGTTCGTTCTTATTGTGGAAGCCAGCCTCGATCACCTCGCTGGGGGTCGTGGTGAACGGGCTGAATCCGTAAGCGACCGTTCCGAACTCTTGGCGCAGAAACACCGAATCGGTGAAACCCGTGCACAACACGGGCATGAGTTGCGAGCCCAAGGTCTGAGCAGCGTAAGCGGCCATCAAGGCCCACAGTGCACCTTCGGGTTTCGACGCATTTCCGTGAATCGCAGGCTCGACATGGGACAGTTCGTATGACAGGTCGTCACCTAGCCGAGCCCGCACCGCTGCCATCACTTCAGCCTCGGTTGTGCCCGGCAGGATGCGACAGTCGAGCTCGACGGCGGCGCGTGCCGGCATGACATTGCGTGCCTTTGATCCGTGCAGCATGGTCGGTGCCATGGTGATGCCGGAGGTTGAGGTGAGTGCACCATGCCACCGTGGATGCATCTGCGATGCCTGTGCGATGGCTCCGACAAGACCGAGCCGATCGATCGCGTCGTCATCGTTCAACAAAGCTGAAACCATCGCTCGAATCGTGGGATGGTCTATCGGCTCTGCTTGGCCTTTGCCCAGAATGGTCAGCAGTTGGCCAAGGATCGGCACAGCGTTATCGCCAATCTCCGGCATGGACGCGTGTCCTGCCTCCCCGACCGCGTCAACGCGGATGGGACAGGTCCCCTTCTCGCCGATGGCCACATCGATAACGGCACGCCCGTCAGCCAGGGGGTAGGCCATGCCGCCACCCTCATTGAGGGCAAAGTCGGTAGCGATATCGGGTCGCTCTTTGACGAGCCAATTCATTCCGACATTCGCCGAGCCATCTTCCTCGTCCGCGACGATGACCAGCAGTAGGTCGCCCGCACCTCTCCAGCCCTGTCGCGACAGGGACGCCATTGCTGCAGTGCGCGCAGCAACCTCGTCCTTCATGTCGACTGCGCCTCGACCCCAGAGGAATCCGGCATCGTCAAGAACTGCCTCGAACGGGGGCACCTCCCAGTCGCGGGGATCGGCCGGAACCACATCGTTGTGACCGACGAATGCCAGCGACGGTCCACCGCCCGTTCCAGGGATCCGAGCCACAATGTTTGCGCGAGCGGGGTCATTGGCTATGAGTTCGGCCTCGACCCCATTGGCGCGCAGGTAGTCGGCCAGGATTTCCGCTACAGCAGTCTCATTGCCGTTGGTCGAGTCGATTTTGATGATCTCGCGCGCCAGTTCAATGGACTCGCGACTGCGGCGATCAGCCTCCTGCGGTGATTCGGGGCTGCCGGGCGCTTGTGACGTGGGGTTTGCGGAGATCGTCATGGCTCTCAGGCTAGGGGAGTTTGGGGCTGATCGGTGTGTGATCGGTCACGAACGGCCATTTTGAGGCCGTGCGGGGACGACGAGACGGGCTGGAAATGGCAGACTCAGCGCAGAATCTGCACATTGCTGCACGAGGAGTGGAAAGCCGAATGGCGACGACTGGAATTGAAGCCCCGGGCCGTGCCCAGATTGGGGCCAAGACTCTGCGCACGGATGCATGGTGGATTGCACCATTGCTGACCTTCTTGGCGTTGACGGCTTTCGTCGTCTACTCCGCATGGCGTGTGTTCAGCGGTAAGTACTACTTCTATGAGCCGTACATCTCGGTGTACTACTCGCCATGTCTGACCACGTCCTGTGTGCCCGGCTCGGAG
This sequence comes from Actinomycetota bacterium, assembly GCA_947455705.1. Lineage (GTDB taxonomy): Bacteria > Actinomycetota > Actinomycetes > S36-B12 > CAIYMF01 > Longivirga. The sequence goes on from CANGPO010000003.1 coordinate 49,090, forward strand.
TTCGCCGGCTCGCCCATCTCGTGGTGGAAGATGTCACCGGCTCTGCTCGTGGCGTGGATCCCGCTGGCATTCCGCTTCACCTGCTACTACTACCGCAAGGCGTACTTCCGTTCGTTCTGGTTGTCGCCGCCGGCATGTGCCGTGGCCGAACCACATAGCAAGTACACCGGTGAGCGTCGTCTGCCGTTGATCTTGAACAATGCTCACCGCTACGCCTTCTACCTCGGTCTCGTGCTGAACGTGATCCTCACCTGGGATGCGATCTTGGCATTCCGCAACCACAACGGTGAGTGGGGCCACATGGGCTTGGGCACTGTCTTTCTGACTGTTAATGCCGCCTGTCTGTGGTTGTACAGCTTGTCGTGTCACTCGTGCCGCAACGCGGTTGGTGGACGCATCACGCACTTCAGTAAGCACCCAGTCCGCTACCAGATGTGGACCCTGATCTCAAAGCTGAATTCGCGTCACATGATGTGGGCTTGGATCTCACTGTGCACGGTGGTTGTTGCCGACTTCTACGTCTACCTGTTGGCATCAGGAAAACTGACAGATCTCACGTTCTTTTAGTCGTACGAGCGCACTGCGAAAAGGATTTTCATGAGCGAGATTGAACGGCACTCCTTCGACGTCGTTGTCATTGGTGCCGGCGGTGCAGGTTTGCGTGCGGCCATTGAGGCACGCATGCAGGGTAAGCGCGTTGCCATCGTGTGTAAGTCGCTGTTCGGCAAGGCACACACCGTGATGGCCGAAGGTGGAATCGCCGCGGCCATGGGTAACGTCAACTCTCACGACAACTGGCAGGTTCACTTCCGCGACACCATGCGCGGTGGAAAGTTCCTGAACTCCTGGCGGATGGCGGAACTTCACGCCAAGGAAGCGCCAACGCGAGTATGGGAACTTGAAACCTACGGTGCGCTGTTCGACCGCACCCCCGATGGCAAGATCAGCCAACGTAATTTCGGTGGTCATGAGTACCCACGCCTTGCCCATGTCGGCGACCGTTCGGGTCTTGAACTCATTCGTACCCTGCAGCAAAAGATTGTTTCCCTCCAGCAGGAGGATTACCGCGAGACCGGTGACTACGAGGCGAAGATCAAGATTTTCGCTGAGGTCACAATTACTCGTCTGCTGACGGTGGATGGTCGCGCCGCTGGCGCTTTCGGTTACTACCGTGAGACCGGCAACTTTGTGACCTTCGAAGCCCCGGCTGTTGTTCTGGCTACCGGTGGTATCGGGAAGACCTTCAAAGTGACGAGTGGGTCGTGGGAGTACACGGGCGACGGGCACGCACTGGCCATGCGAGCCGGTGCAACAACTCTCAACATGGAGTTCATTCAGTTCCACCCGACCGGCATGGTGTGGCCGCCCTCAGTGAAGGGAATCTTGGTCACCGAGTCTGTTCGCGGTGATGGTGGTGTTCTGACGAACTCAGAGGGCACCCGCTTCATGTTCAACTACATCCCTGATGTCTTCAAGGACAAGTACGCAACGACACCGGAAGAAGCAGATCGCTGGTACACCGACCCGGACAACAACCGTCGTCCACCGGAGCTGTTGCCACGTGACGAGGTTGCCCGCGCCATCAACTCTGAGGTCAAGGCTGGACGTGGCACTCCACATGGTGGCGTTTACCTTGATGTCTCCAGCCGTCTACCGGCCGAGGTCATCAAGAAGAAGCTCCCGTCAATGTGGCACCAGTTCAAAGAACTTGCAGATGTTGATATCACCAAGGAAGCCATGGAAGTTGGCCCCACCTGCCATTACGTCATGGGTGGTGTTGAGGTAGATCCGGATACGCAGCAGACCCTGCTTCCAGGCTTGTTCGCGGCCGGTGAGGTTTCCGGTGGCTTGCACGGCTCCAATCGACTCGGTGGCAACTCGCTGTCCGACCTGCTGGTCTTTGGTCGACGAGCTGGCCTTGGTGCAGCCGAGTACGTCGAGGCCCTCCCTGTCCGACCTGCGGTAGACGACGCGATGTTGGCCGACGCCGAAGCCGAAGCACTGGCACCGTTCTCCAACGTGGGTGACGAGAACCCGTACACGATTCACGCTGACTTGCAGAACACCATGAACGACTTGGTCGGAATTATCCGCACCGAGAGCGAAATGGTGGACGCACTTGCTCGCTTGCAAGAGTTCAAGGTCCGCGTGAAGAACTCGAGTGTGAAGGGTGGCCGCGCCTTCAATCCGGGCTGGCACCTTGCCCTCGATCTGAAGAACATGCTGCTCGTCGCTGAGGCTGTTGCCAAGGCGTCACTTGATCGTCAGGAAAGTCGCGGTGGTCACACACGCGATGATTACCCGAAGATGAGTGATGAATGGCGCAAGATCAATATCATCTGCCGCTACGACGGCGAGGGTGCGGTTATCGAGCATCAGCCGATGCAGCCCATGCGTCCAGATCTACTTGAGCTGTTTGATGTTGAAGAATTGAAGAAGTACCTAACTGCCGAAGAACTGCCCACGCACGATGCAGGGAGTGATCACTGATGGGTTACACAGCGAAATTCAAAGTGTGGCGTGGCGACGATACCGGCGGCGGTATCGAGGACTTCAGTGTGGATGTTAACGAAGGTGAAGTTGTTCTCGACATCATTCACCGACTACAGGCAACCCAAGCCCCAGACTTGGCGGTTCGTTGGAACTGTAAGGCCGGCAAGTGTGGATCATGTAGCGCCGAGGTCAATGGCAAGCCGCGCTTGATGTGCATGACGCGGATGAGCACCTTCACCGAAGATGAGACCATCACTGTCACTCCGATGCGCACCTTCCCAGTGATCCGCGACCTAGTCACTGATGTCTCGTACAACTACGAGAAGGCACGCATGGTTCCGGCGTTCGCACCACCGGCTGACCTTGCTCCGGGCGATTACCGGATGGCTCAGGTAGACGTTGAGCGGTCACAGGAATTCCGTAAGTGCATCGAGTGCTTCATGTGTAACAACGTCTGTCACGCAGTGCGCGACCACGAAGAGAACAAGACGACGTTCTCAGGCCCGCGCTTCTTGATGCGTATCGCTGAACTGGATATGCATCCCCTGGACACGGTCGATCGTCGTGAGGTTGCCGTTGAGGATCACGGAGTCGGCTACTGCAACATCACCAAGTGCTGCACCGAGGTCTGCCCCGAACACATCAAGATCACCGATAACGCGATCATCCCGTTGAAGGAGCGCATCGCGGACAAGAAGTACGACCCGATCTTCTCGATCGCGTCATTGTTCAAGCGCAACAAGGAAGGTCGCCAGTCGGCACCTGACACCCCGAAAGCGACTAAGTAAGTATCAGCGAGCAGTTTTTTGCCCGACGTTGGCCTCATCCCCGGAATGATCGGGGATTAGGCCAACGGCATTTCTGCCATCAATTCGGCTGCAGCTCGCGATCCTGTTCGCAGTGCGCCCTCCATCAGGCCCGACCACTCACCCGCGGTGTGTTCGCCGGCGAAGTACAGGCATCCCAGCGGTGCGCAGAAGATGTCCACGTCACCGGGTAGCTGACGTACGGTGTCGGCGGTGTAGGCGCCACGAGCCCATGGATCGTCGTGCCAGGTGGTGATGACGGTCGAATCAAGATCGAGGTCAAGATCCGAGCGAATCTCGGCCAATCGGTTCGCCCACGATGTGGGTCCGTTCTCGGTATCAAGGCGGCCCACCGATTCGGGTGAACCAGCGAAGGTATTGAGTACTGGCACAACTGATCCGTCGAGACCCGTGCAGGTCCAGCACCAGAACAGGTCACGCACCGAGAGCACGGCGCTCGTCGGCGCCGGAGCCTTCAGCGAGATATGTGCCTTAGCTGCATTCCCCATGGTCATTCGATCCAACGCTTCATGGCGATCGCTCGGCAGTGGCGGGTGGAAAGGGAATTCGCGTAGGTGGGGAAGCGGGATCGTAACGATGACTGCGTCGACATCATGATCGATGTCATCGGTTCTTATGGTTGCCCCATTCGTGTCCCAGTCGATGGAATAGACCTCATTGTCTAGGTGAACTCGTTCGCCAAGGAATGCTGCCATCGCCTTTGCCAACGATTGATTGCCGGTGGCTACCCTGAAACTTGGGTGCGCTGTGAATGATCCTGCATGGTCGATTACCGACACGTTGAGCTGATCAATGCCGAACGCGGAAGAGACCTGAATGCGCGCTCCGACGGCGGCGGCGACATCGGGGCGTACGTCGATGCGAGCTAAAACATCACCCACGGAATCTGACTCGCTGCGAGGGGCTGCGCCAAGTACGGCCGCCGCTGCACGCATATCTGCGCGAGATACGTCCTGCACTCCGTAGGCGTCGCGCTCGTAGTACGACATCCCTGTGTTCGCTAATTCGAGGCCAAAGCGATTGAGCCAGCGACGCATGTGGTCGTAGCCGTCGAGTACAAACTCAGCGCCACGCTCGATGATCGGACCTGTGCCGTCGGGGCCGTCAATCGGCTCAGACCACACCCGGCCTCCCACCCGTGGACGCGCTTCAAAGACCTGAACGTCGTAGCCGGCATCAACCAGATCCACCGCCGCGGCGAGCCCTGAGAAACCTGCACCCACTACTGCTACTCGAGTCATAACTCCATCTCACCAGATCAGCAGCCCTGCGGATGCATCAGTAGCCAATTTCGCGGGTACCGTTATACCTATGGACGTGGACTCAACCGACGAGGATCGCTCACAGCGCACCACGATGGCCTCCCGGGTGCGCGTAACGCGCATGGGTGGTGCAGGTGCGGGTACACGTGCCGATCAGGTGGTTGTGGAAGAGCCCCTTCGGATCAACATCGAGCAGGGTGACCTGCGTGAAGTCCTTGGTTCCACGATGCGTACCCCTGGTCATGATCTTGAGCTTGCGGCCGGTCTTGCGGTGGGCGAGGGAATTCTGCGTAGGCCTGATCAACTCGTCTCTGTGCGGCCATGTCGAGATGGCAATGGCCCCGTTCAGGGTGAAGTTACGGTCACCGTCAGCGCGGATGCGGTGATCGATGCCTCGCATCTGGGCCGGGTCGCAACTCCGTCAAGTGCGTGCGGGGTGTGCGGCCGTGATCACATCGACGAGATTGTCGCCGCTGCGCCGAGGATTGAACGTGACGTCCGCATCGACCTTGAGGTCTTAGCCGCGTTACCTGAGCAGATGAGAGCCCGTCAGAGTGTTTTCGACCGCACGGGTGGTCTGCATGCTGCGGCGATCGCTATGGCAGATGGCACGATCCTGGCAGTTCGTGAGGATGTAGGTCGTCACAACAGTGTCGACAAGGTCATTGGGTACGCCATCATGAATGGCCTCCAACCGGATGTCCTTACTGTCAGTGGTCGCGCTGGTTTTGAAATCGTCCAAAAAGCTGCCATGGCCGCAATCCCCGTTGTTGCTTCGGTTTCTGCCGCGACCTCGCTGTCTGTCGACGTGGCGATTGCCTGCAACCTCACGCTGGCAGGGTTCGTACGTGATGGACGGATGACGGTTTACTCAGCCGCCGAGCGGATCGTTTCGACGTCGTCCGCTGACGTCGTCAATGGCTGACGCACGTGCAACTGCGCCGCCCCGCTCCACCGACCGCACCCGGCCCGCAGGGTGGGGAGATGGTTCGATCCATTCGAGAGATTCGCCGAGATCCGCTGTCGTTCCTTAATCGCATGTACGCACAATTCGGTGATGTTGTGCAGTTTCCGATCCCCGATCCGCCCACCTATTTGGTCAGTGATCCGGAAATCGCTCGCCGCATTCTGGTCACTAATGCGCGCGCTTACGGAAAGCGCACCATTCAGTACACGACGCTGTCGCTGGTGACAGGGGAAGGGCTCTTGACCGCTGATACGGATGTGTGGCGCGGTCAACGACGAAGGCTTCAGCCGGCATTTCATCACAGCACCCTTGAGTTCATTGCCGACCATGTCCGAACCTCCTCGGATCGCTTGTTGGCTCGGTGGTCTGCCGTTGACGGCGCGATCGTCGATGTTGACGAAGCGATGATGCATCTGGCACTTGAGGTTGTCGGAAAATCGTTGTTCGGCGCGGATCTAGCAGGTGATGCCGCTCGCCTCGCACAGGCCACTGTTGAGGCGCTCGACGTTGTCGTCAAGAAAGCGCGGTCGCCACTGTCCCCGCCGCTACGAGTGCCGACACCGGCGAATATTGCCCTGCGCAAGGCGATCGCAGATCTTGATTCTGCTGTGGACGCGATGTTGGCTGATCGGGCAAAACGGCCACTTGCTCGCGATGAAAGTCCGCGCGACATGCTTGATCTTCTGCTTGCTCGCGACGACGACGGCCGGGTGATGCCGCGCGACGAGATCCGCAATCAAGTCATCACCTTCATCGTGGCCGGTCATGAAACTGTTGCGAGCGCGCTCACGTGGGCCTGGCAATTGCTTGTCGCACACCCGGATTCGTGGAACCGCCTACGTGCCGAGGCATTGCCAATTGTTGAAGGTGGTGGACCGCATTTCACTGATCTAGGCGCCCTGCCATACACGGCAGCTGTGATTGATGAAGTGCTCCGACTGTACCCGCCGGCATGGCTCATTACCCGACGATCGCATGAGGATGATGTCCTCGGTGGGATCGAGGTCAAGGCCGGTTCTCTGTTAATTGTCAGCCCATGGCTGGTGCATAGGCATACGTCCATCTGGGATCGCCCACACCAGTTCATTCCAGAGCGCTTCCTCGACCAAGACGGTCAGCGGCGACGCGATGTGATCAACGGTTCGGGTTACATCCCCTTTGGTGCGGGGCCCCGGTTATGTATTGGTCGAGATATGGCGCTCGTCGAAGCAATCTTGGTGCTGGCTTCGATTGCTCCGCGCGTGGACATGACGCGTGTCGGAGCGACTCCCGCCGCAATGCCGATGGTGACGATTCGTCCGCAGGGCGGCCTACCCATGCGGGTGACGGTTAAGCCGGTGCCTTAGCCCACGTGCGGACGACATCGCGGACTGACAGCATCCCGGCCACATCATTGCCCTCGAGCACAATCAGGTGTCGAAATCCGCCGCGCATCATCGCTAGCGCTGCCTCGCCCATAGTCCAGTCGGTGGTCGCATAGACGACGTCCGTGGTTTGGTGATCGAGGGCTCGTTCAACATCGGGGTCTTCGTCAGCTGCGATGGAGCGAAGAATGTCTCGCTCGGTGATGATTCCGACGCCGGAGCTTTCGTTATCTGCCACCACCGCTGCACCCACGTTGCGTTTAGCCATCACTGCCGCGACCTGTCGCAACGTATGTCCGGGGCCAACCATGACGACATCGCGGCTCATGGCCTCTCTGACGAGTTCACGTTCGTTCACCAACATGTAAGGCTCCCTAGATCGCAGTACGGGGGTGCTAGGCCGATGAAATCACAAGCGCACAAACACTGTCAGGTGATTTCCGGGACAATAGCCGAATGGACATCAACCGGGTCGGAGTGCAGAGTTCTGCTCCCGCGCCTATGGCTGATGAGGTAACCCGTCCCAAGTTGCCGTCGACTGGTTGGACCGACCAGCGTGCCCTGGTCCTGGCCTTCATCTGGATTCCATCGGTGTTGTGGTGCGACACGTGGGTCAATTTGACCGGTCAACTGGTCTTAGGGGTTATCACCTGGGGGCTGCTGCTCTGGTGGCTCAAGCATGAGTCGACCCTGGTTCGCGCTCAAACAGCGATAGTTGTTGTTCTGGCCACGATCATCGAATACGTATTTTCAGGATGGCTGGGGGTCTACCTCTACCGTCTGGATCACGTACCTGCATACGTACCGCCAGGTCACGGTTTGGTCTATCTGGCTGCCCTGACGATCGGACGCTTACCGTATGTCCGTGCACATGCGCGGGCATTCGTTCGCTGGACAGTAGTACTGGCCGGCGCGTGGGCGCTGTGGGGTTTCTTGATTTCCCCTCGCCGAGATGTCCTTGGCTTCTTCTGGTACCTATGTCTGCTGGGATTTCTGAAGTGGGGGAAGTCAACCCTGCTTTACGTGGGCGCGTTCATCACCGTGAGCTATTTAGAGATTCTTGGCACGACCATGGGCGTGTGGGCGTGGCAACCGTTCGACACCATTATGGGCTGGGTTCCGATGGGCAACCCACCGAGTATTGCGGCCGGTGGATACGGCTGGTTCGACCTTTATGCGACCCTTCTCGCACCCGTGATTCTCGCCCGTTGGCTGCCGAGGCGTGATGCGAGGTTAGCGCAACGCGTCGATGATTCGGTCGTGTAGCTGCCCGTTTGTGGCCACGGCACTCTTGCGATCAGGACCGTCGACACCGTCGATTCCGGTGAACCGCCCGCCGGCCTCAGTCACGATGATTGCGACCCCCGCGACGTCGTAGAGATTGACCCCAGGCTCAACCGCAACGTCGACAGCTCCCTCGGCCACGAGCACGTGACTGTAGAAGTCGCCATAACCACGGACGCGCCAAACCGAGCGAATCAGCGCATCCCACTGCGGTTGTTTGTCCGCCGGATCGAACACGACTTCGGAATAGCCAAGTGATGCATCGCTAAGTTCAGAAACCTTGGACACGTGAATCTGACGGGGCACCTCGCTGCCGGGTTCAGTGACGAAAGCTCCACCACCGAGAGTCGCCCACCAGCGTCGGCCGAGGGCCGGCGCGGACACCACGCCAACCACCATCTGACCGTCTGCATCCTGTAGGCCAATAACAGTTGCCCACACGGGGACTCCGCGGACGAAATTCTTTGTGCCATCAACGGGATCGACAATCCATCGCCGACCGCTCTTTGACGGTCGCTCGCCGTACTCCTCGCCGACTACTCCGTCCTCGGGGCATTCAACCTCGACGAGTTCGCGTAGTGCTCGCTCAACCCCCTTGTCGGCATCGCTGACGGGAGTTAGGTCTGGCTTGGTCTCAACGATGAGGTCACGCGCATTGAAGCGGTCCATCGTGATTGCGTCAGCGCGGTCTGCCATCAGGATGGCCAATTCAAGATCTGCAAAGAAAGGCGGCGTGGTCACGAGTAAGACGTTACCGCTTGGGGGGTTGGGGGCGTACCGTCGGTATATGTCACGAACTCGTGGCTCACATGCGGTCGTCGATTAAGTCCTGCGCTACGTACAAGGGGATTCACGTGTTTGACACCATTGGCGGATTGCCGCTGCACCCACTCGTCGTTCATGCCGTGGTGATTTTGATGCCGTTGACGGCCATCGCTTTGATCGCATTCACGTTTAAGCCAGCCCTCAATCGCAAGTATGGCTGGATCGTCTGCTGGCTTGCATTCTTCAGCACGGGCGCTGCCGCTGTTGCCAAGGAAAGTGGTGAACGCCTAGCTTCGCGGGTCGGATTTCCTGCCGAGCACATCGCGGTAGCGCGTTGGACTCCATACGTCGCGGGGCTCTTGTTTCTGCTGACGTTTGCGCTCTGGTGGTACGACCGTAAAGGTGACGATCGACGTAGCGCGGCAGGTTCAGCGCTGGCACTGGTTGCGATGGCGATGGCCTTCGTCTCGATTTACTGGGCGGTGCGCGCTGGGCACAGTGGAGCAACCGCAGTGTGGGAGCCGATCATGAAGCATACGAAGCCAGGTACCTTCCCCAAGCCGTGACGGCGGGTATCGCTACCGGTTAGTCGACGTCACGATCATCAGCACTGCCACCCACCTGTTCTGATGCCGCCGATGGATCTTCAACGCGGCTTTGTAGAAGGCGTCTGAACGATTCAAGCCGAGCTGCACCACCGTCGGGGTTATCTGATGCAGCCACCCAGGCATCGAGGCCACACTCCGGCTCGTCGTGGCTGCACGCACGAGGACATGCTTGTGTGCCCGCCGCGAGATCGTCGAAGGCGTTAATGACACGAGCGGGATCCACATGGCCGAGCCCAAACGATCGAACACCAGGTGTGTCGATCACCCATCCGCCGTCGGGGAGTTCAAGTGCCACAGCCGATGTCGAGGTGTGTCGTCCACGGCCAGTGACGTCATTGACGCGGCCCGTGGCTCGTTGGGCATCCGGCACGAGCGCATTCACGAGAGTTGATTTTCCGACGCCGGAGTGGCCAATCATGACGGACATTCGGTCAACGAGATGTGACCCCAAATCCGCGAGATTGAGTTCCCGATCCTCGTTCCGCGAAGTCACCACATAGGGGACGTCAAGGGCGCCATAAAGACCGAGCAGCTCATCGGGGCTGGTCAGATCCGCCTTTGTGAGCACCAACAAGGGGGACAGGCCGGCATCGTATGCCGCCACCAAACATCGATCGATAAGACGCGGGCGAGGTTCGGGGTTAATCAGTGACGTCACGATGACGAGTTGATCTGCATTGGCAACGACGACCCGTTCGATCGGATCTCCGTCGTCAGCACTTCGTCGAAGCGTGGTGGCACGCGTTTCCACGCGGACGATGCGGGCTAGAGTGTCGGGCTTGCCTGACAGATCGCCGACGATGGCAACCCGGTCGCCGACAACGACCCCCTTGCGCCCAACCTCGCGCGCCTTAACGGCGTAGATCTCGATACCTGGATTGGTTGGTGAACCGATGACGATAGTGAATCGACCGCGATCAACAGCGACCACGAATCCTTGGCCGGCGTCGTCGTGACTTGGTCGTTCTTTACTTCGCGGACGTGACTTACCGCGTCCAGGGCGGACGCGCACATCGTCTTCGTCAAGATCGCGACGACTCACGCAGAGCGACCTTCCAGCATCGATGCCCACATGGACGTGAAGTGAGGCAATGTCTTACTGGTTGTGGCGATATCCACGATATCGACGTTCGGTATGACCAGCCCGAGAAGTGCTCCGGCTGTTGCCATTCGGTGATCGTCGTACGTTTCGAAGATGCCGCCCTGAAGTGGGCGGGGCTTGATGATGAGTCCATCGTCGGTCTCTGTGACGTCGCCACCGAGCCGATTGAGTTCGTTCGCGAGTGCAGCTAAGCGATCGGTTTCGTGCCCGCGAAGGTGCGCAATCCCGCGAAGGTGAGACGGGGTACTTGCAAGGGCGCATAGCGCGGCGATCACGGGTGTTAACTCTCCGACATCGCGTAAATCAGCATCCAGTCCAAGAACTGATTCGCCAGCACGCACCGTGAGCCCGGAATCGTCGAGAGTGACGGTGGCGCCCATGTGCGTGAACAAGTCACGAAGTGCTGCGCCAGGTTGGGTGGTGTGCTCGGGCCAGCCGGGAATGGTCAGTGTTCCACCTGTTGCTATTGCGGCAGCCAAGAACGGTGCAGCGTTAGACAGGTCAGGTTCGACAATTCGGTCGACCGCGTTGATAGCCCCCGGATGAACTGTCCACGACGCTGATGTCGGGTCGTTCGTGTCGTGGTCAACCCGCACACCATGTTCACGCAACAAGGTCACGCTCATGTCGATGTGTGGCATCGACGGTACGGCTGCACCGCGGTGGATGATGTGGGCCCCATCATCAAAGCGGGCCGCGGAAAGCAGTAGCGCGCTCACAAACTGGCTCGAAGCCGATGCGTCGATTTCGACGGTGCCGCCCCGTACGTTTCCGGTTCCGCGAACGGTAAACGGCAAGGTGCGTCGCCCGTAATCGTCGATGTCAACGTTCAGATCTTCGAGGGCTTGAATAACTGCACCCATGGGGCGGACTCGAGCTCGTGGGTCGCCATCGAATCGCACGTCACCTGCTGCCAACGCTGCCACCGGCGGCAAGAACCGCATCACGGTGCCGGCAAGTCCACAATCGACGTGGGCTGGTCCGCGTAGTTGTTGAGGGGCGACGTTAACGATCCCGGTTTCATGGGACCAATTCACAGACGCACCCAATGCGCCTAAAGCGTGAGCCATCAACGTGGTGTCTCTGGCTTCAAGGGCGCCGGTGATGGTTGAAGGCGCATCCGCGAGTGCGGCTAGTACCAGTGCACGGTTTGTGAGCGACTTAGATCCCGGCACCTGCACAACGGCGTCGATAGGCGCTGTGGCTGTGGGTGCCGGCCAGGGTTGCTCTCCAGAAGTCACGGCCTAAGCCTAGTGGAGCACGCACCTGAACCCCTTACCAATTTCGCTCTGAGGGCGACGTTGGCTTCAATCTGGGGCAAGATCGGATTATGTGCGGACGGTATGCGGCGAGTAAAAACCCGGCTGACCTAGTCGAGGAATTTGAGGTTGTGGCTTCACCTGACAAGGTGCTCAAGCCCGATTACAACGTTGCGCCGACCAAGTTCGTTTACGCCGTCATGGATCGTCGACCTCGTCAAGAACGTGCAGGAACCACCGCAGAGACAGCCAGTGGCGAGGTGCGACCAGACGTGCGACGGGAGCTAGCGATCGTTAAGTGGGGTCTAGTGCCGAGTTGGGCGAAGGACCCGGCGATCGGTAACAAAATGATCAATGCGCGCATGGAAACCGTGGCTGAAAAGCCTTCGTACAGAGGTGCTTTCGCTAAGCGACGCTGTATTTTACCTGCGGATGGATACTACGAGTGGTACACCCCACAGGATGGTCCGAAAGGTAAGAACGGGAAACCTCTCAAGCAGCCCTTCTTCATTCACCCCACTGATGGCAGCAGCCTGGCGATGGCGGGTCTCTATGAACTTTGGCGTGACCCGTCACGCGATGACGACGATCCGTACGCATGGTTGATGACGGCCACCGTGCTTACAACCACTGCCGAGGATTCACTCGGCCAGATTCACGATCGAATGCCACTTTTGGTTGAACGTGAGCGCTGGTCTGATTGGCTCAATCCCGAGATTGACGGCAAGTCGAGTGATCCTCGTGACTTACTCGTTCCTGCCGCGCCTGGCCGCTTAACGGCATATCCGGTATCAACCTTGGTGAACGATGTTCGCCATAACGGCCCTGAGTTACTCGATCCCATACCTATAGATGACCAGCCGGACGCACTGTTCTGATCGGCATGTGGCACACGTCGCAGGGGGCTTTAACCCATCGCTCGCTGTGGTGTGACTGATCGCAGTCGCGAGAAGTGGCCAAGATCGACAGTCACGCCCGTCCACGAACCGGTGACCTGTAATGGATCCCGATCGTGATCGTGGCCGTTTTCGACAGCCGTGACGAGTTCAGCCATTAATTCGCCGACGAACGGTGCTTGCTTGAATCCGTGTCCACTCGTTCCGATGGTTACGTAGTACCCGCCGATGCTGGTCTTGTCATAGATCGGAATCCAGTCATCGGTGAGATCGTAGATTCCGATGATTCCGCTGGGCTTACTTGGGATTCCGAGATCGCGGACTCGTCGAGCGAGGCGCAACGTCTGGGTTTCCCACGTTGATTGACGTACGGATGTGACGGCATCCTCGGGTGAATCGAGCATGACGAGCTCATCACAATCAGGTTCCATCGCGCCGACGATGATCGTGTTTCCGGCATGTACGCGAAAGTAGGTGGCGAAGTCGGGGTCGGTGACGCAGGTACCACCATCGCCGAGCCGGAATCCGGGTGGAGCTGGAACGGAGATGACTTCCTGCTCCATGGGCTGGGTCGTCGGAACGAAATCACCGAGTGCTCCTGCCATGGCGTTGATCTTGGCCGACCACGGCCCAGCAACGTTGATGACGATAGGGGATTCGACCCTCGTACCGTCGGCCAAGATCACTGCGTTGACGCGTCCGTCTGCGGTCAGAATGTCAACGACTTCACGTCGATATAGGAACTGTGCTCCGGCTTGCTCGGCAGCGTAGGCGAGGTTGTGAGCGCTGAGTTGCGGGTCGTCCATGTGGCCGGCTGACTCAACCCAGAACGCCGACAGTTCGCCGGTGGCGTCCTGCCAGAAGTGGTCATCCTCCGGTAGTGCGGGCGGGCCATATTTACCGGGATCTAGACCAGGGAATCGTGCTGCTAGCTCGGCTCCATCAAGCTCCTCGACGGGACAGCCGAGCGTTCGTAGGTGTGACACCATCCGCGGCAGGTCGTAGCCGGGCCCTTCCAAGACCAAGCCGCCGGATTTGATGAAACTGGCCATCCCGGCAGGGTCGACAGCGCCGAGGTAGCGCTCCCACTGCTGCCAGCGCGCACCGGCTTCCCATGCCAGCGCTGCCTCAGGAAAGTGATGATAGTGATAGCGAACCATTGCGCTCGAGGCGCTGGTGCTGCCGTACCCCGGCCCACCACGTGAGTCCACGACCGTCACCGAGTCGAAGCGCCGCGCCAATTCAAGTGCTACAGCGCTGCCGATGACCCCGGCTCCGATCACCAATACGTCTGTGGCAATGGTGGTTCCGGGTATCTGATCTGCGGCATCTGTGCTGGTCACGCGCCCAGCGTAGCGGCCACCCGCCGAAAGGGAATGAAATCGCTCAGATGGTCGTTGACACCGATGGCGAACAGACTGGAGGGCACTATTTTGCTGGTTCTCACGCTCGACCAACCCGGTTTCACAGTTCTAGATCAACTCACCGGCGTCTCAGCACCGCTAGGCTCTACCCCAATGGACTCCGATGAGATTGACGCACTATCCGGCTCAGCTGCACTTGCAGTAGATGAGACGGATGATCAGCGACGTGCTCGATTCGAGCGGGATGCGTTGCCATTGATGGATCAGCTCTACGCCGGTGCGATGCGCATGACGCGCAACCCATCCGATGCTGAAGACCTGCTTCAAGAGACATTCGTGCGTGCCTTCTCCGCATTCCATCAGTATCAAGACGGTACGAACCTCAAAGCCTGGCTCTACCGCATCCTGACGAACACGTTCATCAATAGCTACCGAAAGAAGCAGCGCGAGCCGCTGGCATCAAACACCGATGACATCGAAGATTGGCAAATGGCGCGCGCTCAGTCGCACACGTCAACGGGTCTTCGCTCGGCCGAGATGGAAGCCCTCGATCGACTTCCTGATTCCGATATTAAGCAGGCCCTTGCGGATCTTCCTGAAGAGTTCCGGATGGCCGTTTATCTTGCCGACGTCGAGGGATTTCCGTACAAGGAGATCGCCGACATTATGGAAACGCCGATCGGCACTGTGATGTCGCGTCTACATCGGGGTCGTCGTCAACTTCGTGACTCACTTGAGGATTACGCGCGCGAGCGCGGATTCGTGCCACAAGATGGTGACGAATCATGAGTTGTGGCAATCCCCATGCAACCCCGTGTTCTGATGTCCTCGGAGCCATCTCGGCATATCTTGATGGGGAAATGCCAGCGGACGATCGAGACGCCATCGCGCAGCACATTCATGAATGTTGGCCATGTCTTCACGAAGTCGATGTTTTTCGTGAGGTCAAGGTCTTGATCGCCCGTGCCTGTGGTGGCGATCGAGTTCCTGACGATGTGCGAGCGCGGGTCGTGAGCCGAATCCAAACCGTGTCCGTTCAGTGGACAATCGAGATCCGCCACGAGCAATGAGTGCGTTACCGCGCTAGGCGACCAACGCGACGGACATGACTGAGCCCCTCTACCGACTGGTAGCGGGGCTCATCACATGTATCAGCTGCGGCCACTAAGTGGATCACCCAAGGCCGCAGACAAAGTCTGGTCAGGCGTTGGGACGACGACCGTGGTTGGCGCCATTGCCCTTGCGGGAGCGACGCTTGCGTGCACGCTTGCTCATGGTGATCTCCAGATCATGATCGGGTCAACACGGCCGCTGGCCGCTAGTTACTAGGGAGAGTCTCCCACACTCCAAGCCCAGCTGTGAGCGGGCGTCGGGTTAACGCCGGAACGCTGGGCTTTAGCCCTGGAGACGGCGATTGAGCGCAGCGAGCACGGAGCGGGCCACGGCGTCCTCTGCGTCACCACGGACCAGGGCCGAACCGCACAGTGTTTGATCCCCGAATCGCGGAACATGAATGACCAAAACGGTAAGAGCCACCGCCCGCATCCCAGCTTCAGCGATCTGCGCGCTCTCGATCTGCGCCGGCATACCAATCAATTCAGTCAGGGCGTCCAGGGTCGCACTGGCCACGATCCGTGGGCGATGTGCCGGGGCTCCGGGACCACTGGCATTGCCACTGAATGTAACCCCGTCAACGAGTAGATCGACCCGTACGTGGCTTTCGCCGTCGGACGTACTCACGGTAATGCTGGTGAGTGCGGGACGTGGATGAACATCGGCATCAATGTGCGCGACTGGCGATTCCCCGTGTCGACGGACGTCTGCTTCTGAGTCGGTATCGGAGTGTGAGTCGATGTCGTCGTCCAGATCATCGACAGGTGCCGACGGCAGGACGGTCAATCGTGGGGATTCGGGTTCATGTGGCGGTGACTGATCGCCGATTTCTACTGCATTCTCAGGGATTTGGACGACACTGACGATTCGGTGATCGATGTCGAGGCCGAACTGCGCCATTGCCACGGATTGAACATCGCGAACAACCTGCTTGGCCGGCTTGCCGGGATTGGCCAGGACATGGACTTCCGTCGGACGAGCATCGGCACCGGTGACTACGCTCGCCGCGCGCACACCGGGGATCGCGCGAAGCGAATCCTCGAGTTCAGGCAGTAGGCGTAACAGGGCCACGATTTCCTCCGTCTGGTAACAAACATCGGATTACCGCTCAGGCAGTGGCGTTATGCGATCACTGTTCGCGGAACCCGTCAGGTAATACGGTAAGGCCGGCCACGAAGGTCCGCTGATCAGGCGCGCCGACACTAGGGCGATGTGACTCCATGACCTCAGTCGGATACTCACTGTAATAAGACGGGGTTTCGGTGTGTGCGGCGCTGGCACTGTCAGGTGCAGGTTCGGGTGCAGGTGCAGGTGCAGCGGCACTGTCGTCATTGCTATCACTATCACTATCACTATCACTATCACTATCACTATCACTGTCACTGCCGCTGTCACTGCCGCTGCCGATGGCATCATCGCTGGTAGGTGCGGTTGTCTCCCGATGCATATCCTGATCAGACAGCGAGACCTGTTCAGCGGCAGCGTGCCAAGCAACTTCACTCTCATGAACCGCGGCGATTGCGGCAGCATCGGCCTGCTCTAGGCGTACCAGTAACTCGGGCACGATCTCCTCGAGGTGATCTGCGAGTCCACGGATTGACTGCCTCTGCCACCAGCGCAGGGCTCGGGCAGTCTGTTCATCAATCCGTGCCGTGGCCTGTGCCGCATCAAGGTAGGCGTCGAAACGTTCCGTTGCCGGATCTCGGCGCAGGGCGATAAGAGCGTCGACCAGGGCGGCAAAGGAGGCTTCGCGACCTGAATCGGTCACATTCCACCTCCGATCTCACTGCGCACAGCGTGGCGCAGCATGGCAAAGAATCCGTGTGAAATCAGGCTAACCCGATGTGAACACGACGTCAGCCCCGGTAACCGCCCCACTAGTCCAGACGGGGGAGAGGGCGTCGCTGGCGGTATACGCAGAGTTGCAAATTATGTGCTCAGAGTGAACGCAAACGCAGATCTTGCTAAAATTTGGACATATAGGACAGTTCACTCTTGACGTACCACTGGGAACACCTGTCACAGTAGTACCTCGCACCACATGGGGTAGTGAGTAGCACGCAGTGCTGCTACGGCCGCGGACGGTGATGTGAGTTCGACAGGCACCAGCACGGCACGACCACAACTCAACAGCGGCAAGATTGGGATCGACAGCGAACCCCTGTGACTTGAGTACTTCCCCCAAGGAATTTTCACTTCACGAATGGGTTTGCCATCGCACGCGGATACGCGAGCAGCGGCAAATCGCGAGCGGAGCGGATGCTGCACAGGCTATTAGCGGTGCCTGTGACATCATCGCGAGGAGTTGATCCAGACCTATGAAGAAGATCGTGTCCGTCGTTGAGCGTATGCTCGGCGGCGAGTCCGGCTGGAAGTGGAGCTAAGCCCCACTGGCCTAGCCACTTCGCTGTCGATCCCTATCTTGCCGGTGTACGTCGTGGAGGATCCATCTCCCTGTACGGCACGATTCGTTGGAAGGCTCGATATGCGCGACTTCCCCCTGCGCACCCGGGTGTTTATCACCGCGGTGATCGTTGCTGGGCTGCTCGGAGTCGTGTCCTGTGTGCTTCACGTCTGGCATGGGCCGGATGTTTTCACGCACGTCTGCGAGATTGTGGCCCTGGCCCTCTTGGTGTTTGCCTCAGAGACTTTTTCAGCGGCACTTGCGCGCAGCGTGGCAACCCGCGAAGGTGTTTCGATCTCGGTAACGATGCCGATCGCGATGGCATCGGTGCTGATCCTCGGGCCATGGGGTGCTCCGCTCGTTACCGCGATGGTGGCCCTTGAGCCTCGTCCCACTCCATGGTTCAAGCGGTTCTTTAACGGTGGGATGAATGTACTGGCCACCTTCGGGGCTGCATGGGTATACGTGTGGCTGCACGCGCTGCTTTCGCACGAACCTGTTGCGCCATTTCCAGGTGCCGTCGAGTTTGACCCGGTTACCGTTCTGATTCCTATGCTTGCAGCCACGCTGGTGCACGAAACGATCAACGGCATTCTGATGGTCACCGTGCTGGCACTTGCCGAGCGGGTGTCGCCGTGGCGGGTGTGGTTCGGCACGATGGCTGAATCGGCCTTGCCATTGTTCATCTACTCAATTTTCGGTCTGATGCTTGCGGTCGTATGGTCGACAATTTCGCCGCTTGCATCCGTCTTGGTTCTGGCTCCGCTCATGGTGGCCCGATGGGTTTTCACGATGTTCTCCGCTCGCCAAGAGGCGTATGAATCCACGATTCGATCATTGATCCAGGCCGTGGAAACCAAGGATGCCTACACGCGAGGTCACTCTGAGCGAGTGTCGCGGGCATCTGTCTTGATCGGCCGCAGTGCTGGAATGCGTGAAGACCGAGTGTCGAGTTTGCGCTACGCAGGCATGCTTCACGATGTTGGAAAGCTCGGTGTACCGACTCGCATCTTGCAGAAGTCAGGCAAGCTCACCGACGAAGAATTCGATGCCATCAAGATGCACCCGACCCGCGGTCGTGAGATCACCAAGGACTTGGAGTTCCTTGGTGAGGCGGTTGAGGGAATCCTGTTGCACCACGAGCGGATGGATGGCCGCGGCTATCCCAATGGTCTGCAAGGCGATGAGATCCCAGAGTTCGCTCGAATCCTTTCGGTCGCCGACGCCTTCGATTCGATGACGACGACTCGTTCTTACCGCGGTGCTCGAAGTATCGAAGAAGCCTTGGAAGAACTTCGCAGGTGCAAGGACACGCAATTTGATGCGAACTTCGTTGAAGCCCTCGTTGCAGCCGTTACGCGTGAAGGTTGGGACGTGGTCGACACGACCGATCAGGTCACTCCATCGCATGGTTCGCCGGCGATGGGTAGCGACGACGATGATCCGACTGCATCGACTCAGCTGGGGTTGGGTCTAGCGACACCCGTCGACACCGCAGCACTCGATGCCTTCCTTACGGACGTTCTTAGCGACAGCGGCAACCAGACGGCAAAGGACAGCGGGGGTGCCTCATGAGTCGGCGTAAGGACGTGCGCTCGGTTGTGCCATTGCAACTCGTCGCGGCGATTGTTGCCGTTTCGTCGTTTGCCTTCACTGCGGCCAACCCATTGCCACAGGGTGTGATTCACGCTGGTGTGGTCTTTGGTTTGTTCATTGCTCTCGGTGAGATCCTGCGCGTGACGTTGCCCGGTGGACGTCAGGCGGCCCCGCTTGCGGCCGCTGGTTCATTGGCCTTCGCTCTCCTGCCGGAGATCAACGGCGTACAACTCCCCGGTGTCGCTTTCGCGGTGACGGTGGTGACGCTGGCATCGATCATTGGCTCGTTGCCGCGGGTGTTTGTTGGCAGAGGGCTGCACCTAGATGAGGTCAGTCAGCGGGTCCTGATGACAGCGACAGCGGCGGCGTTGATTCGTCCATGGTTGGAACTCACGACGAACTCCAACGTTCAACTCATTGCCATGGTTGTTGCCGGTGCACTAGCCGGGCTGCTCGAAATTGCTCTTGCTGCGGCCACGCGAGCCAACGAAGCCAGGGTGCCTTTCTCCGTCGCACTCGTTGACGAATTCCGAGCGATGATCGGTATCACCACCGCAGTAACGGCCACCGGCGTCTTGATGGCGTTGGCCGCAGGCCGCATGAACTATTGGGCACTTCCGGTGTTCGCAGTACCCATGCTGTTGACGCAGTTCTCATTCCGTCGCTACGCATCTATTGAAGCGACCTATCTGCAAACGATCCGTGCACTGTCGAAGGTGACTGAGGTCGGTGGCTACACCGAAACTGGGCACGCACGCCGCGTCAGCAGATTGGCCAGCCGAATCGGTAGCGAGATGGGCATGACCGAGCGCGAACTCACGGATCTTGAATATGCGGCCCTGATGCACGACATCGGGCAGCTTGCCTGGCCTGAGCCCTTCCCCGGTGGGGCAACGAGTCTGATTGCGCCAGTTCATCAGCGACGGATCGCCGAGCTAGGTGCGCAAGTAGTTCGGCAATCGGGTGCCTTGGATTCGGTAGCGCAGATCGTCGAACGGCAGGCCGATGCGTATCGGCCGCAGCGAGGGTTACCTGATGCGACGCTTCCCTTGGCCAGCCGCATCATCCGAGTCGCCAACGCATACGACGACGCCGTGGGTGCCTCTCTGGACATGGAACGCATGCACTACGCACTAGACCGGCTCAGCGGCGGCACCGATCGTGACTACGACCCGGCTGTTGTCGATGCGCTTGGCCGTATCGTCGATCGTCGCCTCGAGGAAAGCTACTCCTAGTCATTTCTGGCCGCGCTCACGTCACGCGACGAAGGCTCGCCCCGTCTCGGGTCGCGTTGTCTGCCAAGGTCGACGCGGACGTGACAAGATGAGCACGTGAGCGTACCTCCACAGAGCCCTGTCCCAGGACCGCCGAAGCCTGCCCGGTTTGTACCCGTGGTGGAGGTGTGCGCTGACATGGTCGCGAACGTTCTTACCGTGGTGAGCGCGGTCGGCGATCAGGTGGCGACCGGTGACACGATGCTGATCTTGGAATCGATGAAGATGGAGATCCCCGTCATCGTTGAAGAGGGTGGCGCCGTTCTGGAGATCAGGGTCAACGAAGGTGATGTTGTGCAAGAGGGGGACGTTCTCGTCGTTCTCAGTAGCCCAGATGGAGTAAGGCGCGGCTAGTTAAGCCGGTAGATAGCCCTGTTCTCCTCAAGAGTGGCTCACAGTGCGTCGATATCAGGTAGGTGACGTACACCGTTGAGCCCTACGCCGTCGGGGCTGTGCCTGCGCAGCCAGGCTCGTCAACCGGCGATCAGTTGCCAGGTGGCGTGCCCGACGAGTTTGGTGTCGCGAGCCTATTCACCGCTGCCGACGAGCGCGCTAATCAGGCACGCATCGAACCGGTATCGGTGATCCCACTGCTACGTGCACTGGTTGAATCACGTGGTTCGGATCTGCACTGCAAGGTGGGTTCTGCGCCGCGAGTGCGCGTAGACGGTGTGTTGCGACGACTTAACGTTCCCGAACTTAGGCCCGAGGACACCGAACATATGGTTCGTGAGGTACTGCGTGCAGATCTCATCGAACAGTTTGCTCGGCACAACGAAGCAGACTTCGCCGTTCAACTCGAAGGTGTTGGCCGATTCCGTGCGAACGTCTTTCGTCAGCGCGGGTCCGCTGGCTTGGTGTTTCGTCGTGTTTCTGTGGGAGCCATTCCGCTTGACGATTTAGGGCTTCCCGCAGCCTTGGGTCCGCTCTCTCTTGAACCACGTGGTCTGGTGCTTGTTACGGGTCCGACGGGATCAGGCAAGACAACGACGTTGGCCGGCATGGTCGACAACATCAACTCACATCGTGAGGTCCACATCATCACAATCGAGGACCCCATCGAAGTGGTGCATCAGGACAAGCTGGGAATGATCAACCAGCGAGAGGTTCGAGTCGACACCGAGGACTTCTCTACGGCATTGCGATCAGCCATGCGTCAGGATCCCGACGTCATTCTCGTTGGTGAAATGCGAGATCACGAAACGGTGAAGGCGGCTATTGCTGCTGCGGAGACCGGCCATTTCGTGATGTCGACTCTGCATACAACCGATGCGCAGGAAACGATTACTCGCGTCATTGACTTCTTTCCGCGGCATGAGCAGGCCCAAGTTCGCCTCTCACTTGCTGGTTCGCTTCGTGGGATCGTGTGTCAGCGTCTCGTGCCTCGCGCGGATGGCCAGGGTCGCTGTGTTGCCATGGAGATCTGTGTTAACACTGGTCGAGTTGCTGACGCGATCGCGGATCCAGATAAGACGGGAAACATTAGGGCACTGATTGCCGAGGGCGGCTTCTACGGGATGCAGACCTTTGACCAGCACCTGACGACACTCTTCCGTGACGGGGTTATCACCCTTGATGCTGCGCTCGCAGCCTCAACTAGTCCACATGACCTCACTGTTGAACTTCGTAGGTTAGGTCTTGTTCATTAGGCGCTAGCCTTGCCATGTGAGCACAGCGTCGGAACCATTTCTTGGAGCCAGTGCAGTACTGGAATTCGTTGTTGGGCATGACGATACGGCGATTGCACTCGGCAGTGGTGAGCTTTCGGTATTGGCAACCCCGCGGGTGGTCGCGTGGCTCGAGGCGGTTTGTGTCCGCTGTCTGACCCCCAGTGAAACTCAAGCCAGTGTTGGCACTCGAGTTGAGATCGAACATGTGAAGGCTTCTCGCGTTGGCGCGCGAGTCCAGGTCACCGCGACCGTTGCTTATGTTGATGGCCGGCTGATCCGCTTCGATGTCGTCGCTGAAGACACCGGGGTGGATGGTCAGAGCCGTCCTGACGGAGCTGTAACCCGCATTGCGCACGGAACGATGACCCGAGTGGTCGTCGAGCGTGAGCGATTTCTTTCGCGCCTGGATTAAAGACTCGAAAGTGTGGTGTCAGACCGTGTGCCTAGATACCGGTTGTTGATCGCGGATATGCGACTGTCGGATCGGTAATGATGTTGACGAGATAGGGGATCCCCGATGAAAAGGCGCGATCGAGCGCCGGCCCGATCTCATGTGGAGAGGTGACGGTCTCACCACCCCCGCCGAGCGCGATCGCTACATCGTCATATCTCGTTCCGGGAGCCAGATCAGCCGCCACATCGTATTGGTAGAGGAACTGCATCGGGTGTTTCTCCAAGCCCCACATGCCGTTGTTACCAACGATCATCACCACGGGCAGGTTTTGTCGAACGAGACTGTCGATATCGATAAGTGAGAAGCCCGCCGCTCCATCTCCGAGCATCAGGACGACTTGACTCGATGGTCTGGCGATGCGCGCAGCCATGGCGTAACCAAGACCCGTACCTAAGCAACCATATGGTCCGGGGTCGAGCCAACCGCCGGGGGAATTTGGCTCTATGTACTTGCCTGCGAATGAAACGAAATCACCGCCATCTCCGATTACCACAGCATCATCGGCTAGGCGCGCAATGAGGTCGCCATAGATCCGTGCCGGATGAATGGGATCGGCCTGGCTGGTCAGGTCGTCACGATCCTTGGCGGCGGCTTTGGCAGCAGTCGCCACAAGCCCCTGGATCCATTGGTCGAGATCTGGCTTATGGGGCAGAGCTTCGATGGCACGTGTGAGCGCCTCGAGCGAGCGGTCAAGGTCAGCGACGATGACGGCTTCTGGAGCTACCGATGCAGAAAGTTGGTTAACTGCATCGACGATGTGAACTACCTTCGCAGGTGTCGCACCATCCTTACCACCGAAAACGCCGTACCCGAGGCGGAAGTCCAATGGTGTGCCGACGACGATCACCAGATCCGCCTGGCCAAAGGCAGCGCTACGGGCTCGGGTTACAAGCTGTGGGTGATTACTCGAAAGAATCCCGCGCCCCATCCCATTGGCGATCGCGGGAATCCCGCTCGTCTCAATGAATGTGCGGGCGTGATCTTCTGCGCCGCCCGTCCACACATCACTTCCGAGAACAACAACTGGATGTTGTGCAGCGCTGATGAGGGTGGCCACCTTGGCGACAGCATCAGGATCGGGCTCATTGATGATGACCGGTTCGCGCGGTACAGGCGGCACGTCGGCGTATGAGAACAAAATGTCCATCGGTACGTCGAGGAACGTTGGGCCGCGATGTGCGCTGACAGCTGTGCCGAGGGCACGTGAGACCGCTGCGCCGATCTGGGCAGTGTCGTGGACCGTTTCTGCAGACTTGGTTATCGGGGCGAGGATGGGTGGTTGGTCGAGCTCCTGAAGTGCACCGGATCCCCAGCGGTAATCAGGCGATCGTCCACCAATGACGAGTACCGGTGACCCATTGAAGTGTGCTGTGGTGATGCCGCTGACGGCGTTGGTGACGCCGGGCCCAGCTGTTACCACGGCTAGGCCCGGAGTCCGCGTTAGCTTCGCGGTCGCCTCCGCAGCAAAGACGGCGGTCTGTTCGTGGCGGACGTCCACGAGACGCATGGGGCCAGGAGTCCCAGCATCTACCAATGCCTTACCGCCGACAGCGGCATCGTAAAGAGGGAACACATGGGCACCGGACAAGGTGAACATGGTCTCGACTCCGTACGCCAATGCAGCGTTCACTGCATGGGTGCCGCCGTGAGCGTTGTGTGATGAACTGTTGTTTGACGAGCCATCGGATGTATCAGTCACATGAGTAACCTATCCGCCCGACCTACGAACGTGCAGGTCTCGTTAAATGTGCGACGAACGTGTATCGATCACCGCGATACACCGCACGCACCCATTCGAAGGGTTCCCCGGACTCGTCATAGGTGTTTCGCGAGAGCAGGAGCACGGGCACATCGGTGTCGATACCTAAATGTGCCGCCTCAACCGGTGACGCCAGTGACGTCTCGATTGTCTGCTCAGCGGAATGTGGCGTCACCTGGTACTGGTCGCGCAGGGCCAGATACAGCGATCCATGTGTTTCCAGTTGTGCGCGCAGATCCGGGAACTGGTCGTGAACGAGGTGTGAGCGTTCGACGGCCATCGGCTCACCGTTGGCTAGGCGCAGACGCTCGATGGCGATCACGGGCGTGCCAAGAGCAACGTTGAGACGGGTGGCCAGATCGAGGTCAGCGGCCATAATCTCAATGGACAGTAGGCGACTCGACGGTTCGATTCCGCGCGCGCGCATGTCCTCCGTGTAAGACGTCAACGTTAACGGTTGTGCCACCTTGGGGTGGGCGACGAAAGTGCCCTTACCTTGAATCCGTTCAAGCCGTCCCTCAATAACGAGTGCGTGTACCGCCTGTCGAACGGTGGTGCGGGAGGTGCCAAAATCTGCGGCGAGCGAGCGCTCCGGTGGAACAGGTGAGCCCGGGGGCAAGGTGTCGGTTAAGTTCTCGAGGTGTTGCTTAAGTCGATAGAACTTAGGTTCACGAGCAACGGTGGGTGAGGGCGGCTGCGCAATCGTCACTGATCCTGCCTCATTCGGTCTGACCACTAACGTTAATTTCGACGCCGTCGATCCACACTCGTTGGGGGTATAAGTCCTCTGACCACCACACCACATCGGCAAGTAGGCCAGCGGCAAGATTGCCGATCCCAACACCACCGACGGTTTCGGCGGGGATGCGGGTAGCTGAATCCAAGGCTTGTGTGACAGGCACGCCGCAGACATTCACGGCATTGCGGATAGCGGCATCCAATGTGAGCGAGGATCCAGCAATCGTTCCGTCGATTCGACGTGGGAGTCCATCGTCCACGCGCACGCTTGCTCCACCCAGCTCGTACTCACCAGGTGGCATGGTCGCTGCGGCGATTGCGTCGGTGACTAGGACGACGCGGTCGGCTGCGGCGTTGAAAGCAAGCTGGCAAATTCGCGGATCAACGTGGTGTAGGTCGACGATCAGTCCGAGATGCGCGCGCGCGTCCGTCAACGCCACTCCGGCCAGCCCAGGCTCGCGATGCCCAAGTGGACGCATCGCATTGAACAGGTGCGTGACCATTCCCGCGCCTGCGTCTAGGGCGGCCAGAGCAATCTCGCTGTCGGCATCGGAATGGCCGAGCGACACAGTCACTCCCGCGTTCGTTAGCTGCTCGATGGCATCGATGGCGTGCGCTCGTTCGGGGGCCAACGTGATCATGATGAGTCGACCTGCGGCTGCTGATAGCAGTGCTTCGACGGCGTCGGGAGCTGGATCGCACATCACGGAGGCGTCATGGGCCCCATTGCGGTGTGTACTAAGGAATGGACCTTCGAGATGGATGCCGATGGCACGCGCACCGTTTGGTTCACAGACGTCAAGGTAGGGCACTGTTCGCTGCAGTGCCTGCGATAGCTGACTCACCGGCGCAGTGATAAACGTTGGGACGAAAGACGTTACGCCGGTACGAGCGATGGCGCGACGAGCAACCAGCCAGTCGTCAGACGTTCCGCTGACAAAGTCGACGCCGGCGAAGCCATTGACTTGAAGGTCAACCAAGCCGGCGGTGAGGAAACCCGATGAAAGGATCACGTCGGCGTCATTGGCCGACGAGCTCACGTGCGCAATGCGGTCACCGTGGAGGTGGACCGCACCACCCTCGATGAATTGACCGTCAACAAGGAGCCGTGGAGCGGCAATGACCGTCACGGTACCTCCCAATCGATACTGGCACTCATCGGCTTCCTGCAATGCGTTCGACTGCTTTACCTTATGAGCCTAGTAGACCCCTGTTCCAGATGTTGACCTTCGTGAATGTGCGTGCATACAGATACCGTTGTGCTGTGGCGAGATTTGATGATGTGGCGCGTGAGCGTACCGACCTGACTGACGCCGAGGTCGCCCACCTTCGCGGCCTAGTGGCGGACTGGACACTTCTCGCGGATCTTGCGTTCTCCGATCTCGTGCTGTGGCTGCCAACGTGGCATGGTGGCGGGTTTATCGCAGTTGACCAGGTGCGTCCGAGTACTGGGCCAACAGGTATGGATGATGACATCGTGGGCGAGTACGCCGCTAAGGGGCGTCGGCCGATTTTGGATCAGGCTTATTCAGCCAGAGCAGTCGTTACCGAGTCTGGTGACTCGGCGGCGCGCTCGGCCATCCCCGTTGTGAAGGCAGGTCGTGTTCTCGGCATTATTGAGACGTACTCAGAGTCTGCCGGCCGCGCTCGAGGGCGTCTTGAACTCGCGTATCTACAAGCGGCTGACGATCTCATCCCGATGGTTGTTGACGGCTCATTTCCGCATGCGAATCGGCTTTCCCGTACTGGGTCGCCACCGCGGGTCGGCGATGGATTTGTGCGTCTTGACGCGGCCGGGACTGTTTTGTTTGCCAGCCCGAATGCTCGTTCGGCGTACCACCGGCTGGGTTTAGCCACCGAACTGGTGGGCGCAGATTTTGCCCGCACCAGTGCCCGTCTTGTTCGTCGGCCAGGCCCTATTGATGAATCGCTCGCACAGGTTGCAGCTGGTCGCGTTGCAGGTGGTGCAGAGATCGAAAACCCCTCTGCCACAGTAACTTTGAGTGGTGTCCCGTTGTACCGAGCGGGCGAGTATGTTGGTGCGGTGGTCTTGGTTCGCGATGCGACTGAAATCCGTCGACGTGATCGTGAATTGCTGTCCAAGGATGCAACCATTCGCGAGATTCACCACCGGGTTAAGAACAATCTTCAGACAGTCGCCGCCTTGCTGCGATTGCAATCTCGTCGCATCGCCAACCCTGAGGCCCGGCAGGCACTTGACGAAGCCGTTCGTCGTGTTGGGGCGATCGCTGTTGTTCACGAATCCCTATCGCACAGTCCAGAGCAGAAGGTGGACGCCGACGAGGTTGTCGATCGCCTCATTGCACTTGTTCGGGACATGTCGCTCACCTCTCGTTCGGTACGGGTGACTCGCGAGCAGTCCTTTGGCGGGCTCCCAGCAGAACTCGTGACTCCGCTCTCGATGGCCCTTGGTGAGCTACTTCAAAATGCCGTTGAGCATGGCGGGGGAGCAGATGTGCGTCTCACCCCATCGCGGATTGGACGCACGCTCGTGGTCGATGTGGCCGATGACGGCCCAGGTATTGAGCCTGGTATCGACCCCTTCGATTCTGGTCGACTCGGCTTGGCGATTGTTCGCACACTAGTCACCGAGGAGCTCGCCGGAGAAATTGATCTGCTACCGGGGGCACACGGGGGCACCACCGCACAGCTCAGAATCCCATTACCCGAGTAGGGCTACCTCGACCCGGAGGTCAGCGGCCGCAAGCACCTGCGAGCTGAGGATTCGGCTGGCTAAAACCTCGGCCGGTTGACTTTTTCTTACAGGCCGGCTCGAGCGGCCCGGGCGCGAGCGTTTCGGCGCTTGAGGGCGCGACGCTCATCTTCAGAAAGGCCGCCCCAGACGCCGGCGTCTTGGCCACTTTCCAGGGCCCACGCCAAGCAGGTATCCATCACCGGGCACCGGCGACAAACGGCTTTTGCTTCCTCGATCTGCATGAGGGCCGGACCGGTGTTGCCGATCGGAAAGAACAGCTCGGGATCTTCATCCCGGCATGCTGACCGGTGGCGCCAGTCCATCGTCGTCCTCCTACAGTGGATCTGTTGATCCGTTGCTTATCGCGCCGACACTTTGTGAATGCCGTCACGAACTATGTCTAACCGGTACGCATCTCCGAAAGGGGGGAGAAACGGTACGAAACCGCAGGTCGGGGGCGCGGGGAAGCATCCCGACCAGTTAAACCTTCACATATTTGACGGGATCTGTCTAGCAATTTGAGGGTTCTCTCAGCCACTGCATACACATTGTTTCCCGAGATGTGACGAGGATTCACCCAAGGAAACTACATCGTCGCAGGTCAGGGGGTCAGTGTGCGGCGCGTTCGCTAAACGAGAACCTGAAGGGCAGCCGGGGCAGAGGTGACCGTGAGGTCTCGGACGGTGCCCGCGGCCTCCCCGTCGATTTGCAGGCTCGTGGGCCGACTCGCGCTGATATGAATCTCGGATTGGTCATGCAGGGTCAGGACCCCGCCAAAGGGGTATTTGGACCGCTGTCGAAGCAGCATGCGCTGGACGTAGTTCACGGTATGGAGAACCCCGAGGCTGCGTGGGGCGAATAGGTCCAGTCCTGCGTCGAAAGAGGCCCGGGGGCACGGATCGACCGCAATTGGCCCGAGGTACGTCCAGGGCGAGCTGTTCTGGATGATCGCCAAGAACACCCCGGTGACCGGTTCAACGCCGGGCCGTTCGATGGTGAGGGCCGGCTCACGTCTCTCTGTTTTGATGAAGTACTGATTCAGGGCCGTACCCACGTAACGGGCCGGGGTTGCGCTTGCACCCTTGGCGCGCTGACGATCCATCTCTTCGATGATTTCTGCGTCAATGCCAAGCCCGGCATTGCACATGAAGTAGCGGTGCAACCCGTTGTACTGTGCGATTCCGAGACCAATGGTGCGCTGGCGTGACTGCGAGATTGCCTCGATCAGCTCGGCTGTGGCATCAACCGGATCCTCCGATAGGCCCAAACTCCGCGCAAAAACATTCGCGCTTCCGCCTGGGATCGTGCCCAAGGCCGGAGCATCGGGCCCGATTCCGTCGGCCAAAAGTCCATTGACGGCCTCATTGACGGTGCCATCGCCGCCGAGCGTGAGAACGATATCGATCTTGTCGCGGCGAGCCTGGCGGGCAAGGTCTGTGGCATGTAGGCGATGCGTGGTGTCGATGACCTCGACGTCGATGGTCGAGGAGATCGCGCGGATGATGACCTCGCGGGTGCGCGGGGTCGTGGTAGTCGCATTGGGGTTGACTATCAAGATCGCTCGCACACCGGAAGCCTACGGGGCCGGATTTATCGTTGCGCGCCCACCTCGGACTGATGACGTGCGATCGTTACCAGATCCCAATCGTCGAACGTGGCCAGCGCTGACGTGGTGGGCTGTGACGTGACAGGCTAGGGCCGTGGATTCCGATCACATGTCATCAGAGTTAGGTGACGATTCTGTCGTTGCTGGTCCGCGCCCAGGGGCGCTGGTAACTGCCGTCGTTATTGCCGTGGTCGAGGCAGTGGGGATCGCGGCATATGGGCTGAGCATTGGATTGGCCGGGTTACAAAACCCGGGCAGTGTGGCGGCGCCCGTCATTCAGGTCGTGCTCTATCTGTTGTTCGCCGCGGGGATCGGGGCGACCGGCTGGGCGCTATGGCGTCAGCGACATGTTGCGCGGTCGCCATTCGTGGTGATTCAACTTTTCGCTCTCGTCGTTGGTTACACACTTATGCAAGGCGACGGGGATGCGATTCATCGGCTTGGCTGGGCTGTCTTGGCCATGGGGGTTATCGGCATCGCGCTGGCGATGAGCCCGGTTGTCAGTAAGGCGTTGGCGCGGTAAACCACACATTGATTGAGCGGACTACGTGACGCGAGGCTTCGTCACGT
Organism: Actinomycetota bacterium; assembly: GCA_947455705.1. Lineage (GTDB taxonomy): Bacteria > Actinomycetota > Actinomycetes > S36-B12 > CAIYMF01 > Longivirga. The sequence continues at coordinate 79,181 of CANGPO010000003.1, forward strand.
GCGTTCACCGGCGGTACTCGGCGTTCATCGGCCTTCATCGGCCTTCATCGCCTTAATCGGCAAGCATGCCTTCA
>CANGPO010000004.1 GCA_947455705.1 Actinomycetota bacterium
GCAACCTCCTCATTGGCTAGCCGCATGCGCATGACTACCGCATCGAGTCCGTGACCGTAGTAATCAGTACGCACTGCCTGACGTTCGAAGCCGGCCGATTCATAAAGTGCGACGGCCGAATCGTTGTTCGAGCGAACCTCGAGGAACAGCTGCGAACATTCGCGGCGACGTGCTTCATCGATCAACGCGGTAAGTAGTTCGCGGCCGAGACCATTGCCCTGTGCACGAGTCGCAACCGCGATTGTCTGCACATCTGCCTCGGGTGGCACTGCCATGAGCCCGACGTACCCGTCGATGCCATCGGCATCTTCATGGACCATGTACCAGCGGGTAGCCGGCACGTGGGCAAGCTCACTCCAAAACGCTTCTTGCGACCACGGCTGCTCGGGGAACAGCTCCAGCTCATGGGCTACGAGTTGAGGGATATCCCACCAGCGCATCGCACGTAACGTCATGCGGGAGTCACCCGCTTACGGCTCGCATTCTCAACCGCATCAGGTCGACGCAAGTACAGCGGCTTCGTATCGGTGACGCGATCGGGATGCTCGACGACGACGCGACCAAGCCATGCCGCGCTCACGAACTCGGGCGCGCGCACATCTGTGAACTCATCGGCGTACAGCGCGCCGCCAATTCCGAAGACCGGCCCCTGCCTGGTTGCCGCACTCAATTCACGCGCCGGTAAAACATCAGGGCCCGTCAGCCGCAGGCCCGCGGCGTCATACGTCGCCGCATACACCTCACGTCGGCGCGCATCTGTCACGACGGCAAACGCTTGATCGCACAGCGCCTCGTCGACTACCTGCAACGCAATTGCATCCAGCGAACACACGCCGTAAGCCGGGATGCCGAGTGCTTCGGCCATGACTCGGGCCGTCACCAAGCCAACGCGCAATCCGGTGAACGGGCCAGGGCCAACACCCACCGCAATCGCGTCAAGATCGCCAGGCGCAAGGCCCGCATCATTGAGAGCTTGTGCGATCGTCGGGGCGAGTAACTCACCATGCGAGGTTGCACCGATGCGGGTGACGTCGGCGCGAATCTCACCGGCTATGAGAACAGCAGCGGTGATCGCGGCGGACGAGGTGTCGAAAGCGAGTAGCTTCACTCCGCACCACCTATCTCGGCCAGATCAACGTCGGCCCAGCGAGCGCCGACGCCAAAGACTTCAACGTGGCGAGTGTCGTCCTCGTCATCGCCGAGCTGACGTTGAATGGTGATGTGAAGGCGATCAGCCGCCAATCCCTCAACCTTGCCCTCACCCCACTCAACAACCGTCACTGACTCTTCAAGCGATGCATCGAGATCGAGATCATCAACCTCGACGAACGAGGTGAGGCGGTACGCATCGACGTGTACGAGAGCCGGCCCATCAATCGTCGACGGGTGCACGCGAGCGATCACGAAGGTGGGCGACGTGATGTCGCCGCGAACGTTCAAACCTCGACCAATTCCTTGGGTGAGAGTCGTCTTGCCCGCACCAAGCGCGCCAGAAAGTACGACCACATCGCCAGCGCGAAGAACAGTCGCGATCGCGGCGCCAAGGGAGTGCATCGAATCGCGGTCAGGTACAACAGCGATCGTCACGTCGTCTCCTGTTCCTGTGGCACTTCATAGGCCATGTCCTGACGAACTCGACGAACGAGATCGCGTAGATGTTGGTTAACCTCTGGATATTTTTCCAGCATCACCATGTGGCCGCTGTCTGGGATCACCACAAGTTCAGTCGTGCCCACGTGACGCACGATCTCATCACTATGCGCGGCTGGGATCAGACGATCATCCGCGCCAACCAGGACGAGTGTTTCAACATTGCCAATCGCTTCGAGCGCCACCCGCTTGTCGTGTGACTCCAGAGTGGGCAGGAATTCGGCCACAACATCAATCGGCGTATTGGACAGCATCTCGTGGACGTAATCAGCCAGCGACGGTGAAACATCAGAGCCAAATGAGTAGAGCTTAGTCATCGCATACACGACATCGTTACCAAGTCGACGTCCACGTTCGACCAAGCCTTTCTGCTTTGCAAGGTTCTCACCAAGTGACGGCAGGATCGTATGCAGTGCCTTAGCTACCGGGGCGGGCAAGCCCATCGGCGCATCACGCAAACCACCTGAACTGGTGGCGATCAGACCAACTCCAAACACCCTGCTGCCCAGTACCTCTGGATGATGGGAGGCATACGACATCACTGTCATGCCACCCATGGAATGGCCAACCAAGATGATCGGACCAGTAGGCGCAGTCGCTTCAACAACTCGCGCCAAGTCGCGGCCGAGTTGATCGATCGTCGAGTTGTCCGGGTTGCCGCGACCGCTACGTCCATGGCTTCGCTGATCCCAGAAAACCAGTCGTCCCAGCTCACCTAAATCACGGCGCTGGTAATGCCATGATCCTGATTCGAGCGCGTAACCGTGAGAGAAGATGATCGTGAGTCCATCGCCCAGCCGATCCGCAAGCGAACCTTCCGCTGGATCATCAACTTCAACGTGTAATGGGATCCCATCATCGGTCAGCACGGGAACAACTCGGCCGGTGAGTTTGCCGAAAGGTTCGTCGCGGTCAGGATCGTTGTTGCGCGCGCGCCGGGTGATCCCGCGTTCGGCCGCAACCCCAATCGCTGCACCCACTGCAGCGGCCGCACCAATCGCACCTATGACACCGGCAATCCGGCCGACATTGGGCCCCGTAGCCGATGAGCCGAGGCTCGAGATCTCACTCATGACGATTCACCGACATACACGCGTGGAACCCGCGGGCCGATCCGCGACACGATCTCGTAGTTGATGGTGCCGCATGCCTTCGCCCACTCGTCCGCACTCGGCCCTTCGGCACCAAACAGCACGACTTCATCACCGGCCTGGGCACTGCTATCAGCCAGTTCCACGACGATCTGATCCATGCACACCCGTCCAGCCAGGTGCGTCGTACTTCCGGCGGAGTACACCGGGCCGGTGTTCACAGCCGATCGAGGCAATCCATCCGCGTAACCAAGCGGTACCAGGCCCACGGTGGTGTCCGAGGTGGCCATGTAGTCCCAGCCATAGGACGCACCGGTGCCCGCGGGGATCGTTTTCGTTGACGCTAAGCGGGCGCGAAGTGACATCACCGGTCGTAAACCGAGCTCAGCGGCCGAAACCCGAGCCACCTGAGGGCTCAACCCGTAGGACGCGATACCAACGCGCACAAGATTGTGATGGCTCTCGGGAAGTTCGATCATTGCCGCCGAGTTCGCCATGTGCACTACCTCTGGGGTGATCCCAGCTGCCTCGACGTGACGTACCGCCTCATCGAACGCTAGTTGCTGACGGGCAACACTTAGGTGGCCCGGCTCATCGGCCGCCGCGAAGTGCGACCACAAACCAACGACGGTGATCGTTCCCGCACCTTCAGCCGCACGTGCCGCCTCGACCAGCGCCGGCCAATCCTCGGCATTAGCACCGGAACGCGATAACCCAGTATCGGCCTTGAGATGAATCCGGGCCGGTGTTCCCGTTTCGCGAACAGCCGCAGTCACTTCGTCCAGCGCCCACAGGGTCGAAATACTGAGATCGATATCCCGGCTCAGGCACTCGGCGAAATCGGCCCCCGGGGTTGCCAGCCAGGCCAAGATGCGACCGTCAACACCAGCATCGCGAAGTCGAATCGCCTCTTCTAACAGCGCGACGCCAAGCCATTCGGCACCCGCTTCACGCGCGGCACGTCCGCATTGCACAAGCCCATGTCCATACGCATCAGCTTTGACAACGGCCATCATTGCCGAGTCAGGTGCAAGCTCGCGGCAACGCTCGATATTCGACCGGTATGCATCCAGGTCGATAGCTGCCACCGCACCCCGAGCGATGGCAGCGCGCGTCCACGCGGCAGCCATTCGTTCAGATGCGGTCGTCATTAGACCAGTCTCCCGCACAACACTCATAGACCTTCGTCGGACCCTTGTTCACCAGCGCGCCGAATGAATCCGATCGCTGCAGGTACGTGTTCGTACACATCAACAGAGGTGATCGTGCCGCCATCAGCGACGGCAATCTGCCCCGCGATTCCGTGCACGTACGCTGCAACTGCCGCAATCTCGGTTGCGATTTCGTCATCCAAACTTCGCACGGTGTCGTGGGCGGCAATCATCGATCCCATGAGCCCGGCCAGCACATCACCACTCCCAGCCGTCCCCAGTTCAGCCGGCCCACTATCAACCACATACGCAGAACCGCTCGCGGTAACGATGAGCGTTGTCGGGCCCTTGAGAAGGATGATCGCGCCGAACCGCTCAGCCACAGACGTCAGGTGAGAAATGGGATCTTCGCTGAGCGGACACCCGGCCAGACGTTGAAACTCACCGCGATGGGGAGTCAGGATCGTCGGTCGATCTCGAACACGGCAAAGATCAGCCAGTTCGGGATCCGTCGCCAGAAGAGTAATGGCATCAGCATCGAGCACAACGCAGACGTCAGCGTTCAGAGCGGCTGCCACCTCGGTCCGCGCGATCACATCCGTGCCAAGGCCAGAACCAACGACCCAGCACTGAACCCGACCAGCGGCCGCAATCGAATCGGCACACACCACATCGGGGAATTGGGCCGTAACGTTCTGGACAGCCCGCCCGGCATAGCGAACGAAGCCGGCCATGCCACCGCGCGCCCCACCCGTTGAGAGGACGGCAGCACCCGGATACCTCGGTGATCCACTGGCAATGCCAACCACGCCACGGGAAAACTTGTGGTCAAGTTCGTGCGGCCGGTCTAACCACTGTGCGGCCAGACGATCGTCGATTCGAATAAGTAATTCATCGTCGTCAATTGACGTAAGTTCCAGACCGATATCCACGACTTCGATGTCACCGGAGAATTGCGCCGCGGGCATCACGACCAAAGCAGGCTTCAGACATCCGGAGGTGACCGTGAGATCTGCCATCACAGTTTGTCGTGGATGTGGGATGTGGCCAGAGTCGCAATCAACTCCGCTCGGAAGGTCAACCGCAATCACAATTGAATCCACCGCATGAGTGAGCGCAGCGAGTTTGGCGGCAGGCTCGCGTAACGCACCCGAGCCGCCAATCCCAACGATGCCATCGATGATCACGTCGGCCTCGAACATCAAGTCGCGTGCGACTCTGAACTCAACGTTTGCCTGATGACATCTACCACCGGCTCGCTCGAAGGCGATACGTCCTTGCCCATGTGCACGATCACCGGTCAAGAGCGCATCAACTCGCGCACCTCGGCGAGCTAGATGTGCGCCAGCAAAGAGCGCATCGCCACCGTTGTCTCCCGTACCGACGAGCAGGACCACGCGCCCACCTACGACGAGCCCGCGATGCTCGCGCAGTTCACCGGCAGCTCGTACCGCGATGGCCATCGCAACCTTCTGCATCAGCGAACCGGCGGGTACTGATTCGTAGGCACGAGCCTCAAGCGCCCGAACCTGCGTCGAGCGAAGTGCAACGGTTTCCGGCGGATACATCAGTTTGCCTCGGCGATCACATAGGCGATGGCAAGATCGCCGTCATGCGACAGTGACAGATGCCAGTCGGTGACACCTTGTGCTGCTGACTGCTCGGCAACCGTGCCAGTCAACTGCAGTCGGGGACGTCCATCGCTATCGCCGACAACTTCGCAGTGATGCCACTGCATCCCCTGGGGTGCACCTAGTGCCTTCGCAACTGCTTCCTTAGCAGCGAAGCGAGCCGCGAGCGAGGTCGGTGTGCGTCGGTAACCATCATCCGTGACCTGTTCGCGAGCAGTAAAAAGCCGATCGACCATCGCGGGCTGACGGATGATCGCCGCTTCAAAACGTGGGATCTCCACAATGTCGATCCCAATTCCGACGATCATCTGTGGATCGAAGTCCTCTCACACACCACCCAACCGCAGCGGTGACTACTCAGCAGTGACTATTCGACAGTGACACTCTTGGCGAGGTTACGCGGCTGATCCACATCGTGGCCCTTCGCCGCAGACATTGCAGCGGCGAAAACTTGAAGCGGAACCGTTGCCACGAGCGGCTGAAGCAGAGCGGGGCACTCGGGTACGCGGATGAGGTGATCGGCATACGGGATGACGGCATCATCACCTTCTTCTGCGATGACAATCGTGCGAGCACCACGGGCGCGCACCTCTTGAATATTGGACACGATCTTCTCGTGGATGATCGCGCCACTACCCGGCGGCGGCACAACGACGATCACAGGGAGCCCATCTTCGAGCAGTGCGATCGGTCCATGCTTAAGTTCTCCGGCGGCAAACCCTTCGGCATGCATGTAGGCAAGCTCCTTGAGCTTGAGCGCACCTTCCAGCGCCACCGGGAATCCGACGTGACGACCGATGAAAAGCACCGAACGCGAATCCTTCAATTCAGCGGCAAGTGCCTTCATCTCTTCGGTGGTGTCCAGCACAAGATCGACCTTGCCCGGCATATCAGAGAGCTCACGGACCACAGCATCGATGTCTTCGGCAGCCATCGTTTCGCGAACCTGGGCAACGTAAAGCGAAACCAAGAAACAAGCGACCATCTGTGTCAGGAACGCCTTCGTCGATGCGACGGCAACCTCTGGGCCCGCATGCGTGTAAAGCACCGCATCAGATTCACGTGGAATGGTTGAACCCTGGGTGTTGCAGATCGCCAGCACCTTGGCACCCTTTTCGCGTGCGTAACGCATGGCCATCAACGTGTCCATCGTCTCGCCACTTTGTGAAATGGCGACAACGAGGGTGCGCGGGCCAACAACTGGATCGCGATAGCGGAACTCACTAGCTAGTTCAACCTCACAGGGAACCTGCGTCCAGTGCTCGAGTGCGTACTTGGCAACCATTCCGGCGTGATAAGCCGTGCCACATGCGATGACGACAACTTTCTCGACGTCACGCAATTGCTCTTCACTCAGACGCATCTCATCGAGCTTCAACTGGCCTTGGGCATCCACGCGCCCGAGCAGGGTGTCAGCCACAGCCTTGGGCTGTTCAGCAATCTCCTTGGCCATGAATGTTTCATAGCCACCCTTTTCAGCAGCGGACGCATCCCACGTAACTTCGTACTCGACAACGCTCGCTGGCTGACCGTCGAAATCCGTGACGGTGATGGACTCACTGCGGAGTTCCACGACCTGGTCTTGACCAAGCTCGACCGCATGACGTGTATGCGCAATAAACGCCGCCACATCAGAGGCCAAGAAGTTTTCGCCATCGCCACGTCCGACAACCAGGGGGCTGTTGCGACGTGCACCAACTACGACGTCTGGGACATCAGCGTGAACGGCCACGAGGGTGAATGCACCCGATAACTGACGGCACACCATGCGCATCGCGTCGGCCAAATTCATGTTCGTAGATGGGAGCACCTCAGCGAGCAGGTGCGCGACGACCTCGGTGTCGGTCTCTGACCGCAAGGTGACCCCACGCGATGAGAGTTCGGCACGCAATTCAGCGAAGTTTTCGATGATGCCGTTATGGATGACGGCAACCTTGCCGTCCTCGCTCACATGGGGATGCGCGTTGGCATCGGTCGGGCCGCCATGGGTTGCCCACCGGGTGTGCCCGATACCGATCGTGGACTGGGGCAGCGGATCTTCACCGAGTAACGACTCGAGGTTAGCCAGTTTGCCGGCCTTCTTGCGGGTTTCAAGTGAGCCCTCAGACACCACAGCTACACCGGCAGAGTCGTATCCGCGGTACTCAAGTCGACGAAGACCGTCAACCACGACAGACAACGCCTGCTTTTCACCTACGTACCCGACGATTCCACACATAAGCACAGTCTAACGGCGAATGGGGCTTAGCCTCTCGCCAGCGGCGCGCGCACGCCAGAAATCTGCCGTTATTGGCCAAGTGCCAGAGTGGTTTTGACCACGTCGGCCAGGGATCGAGCAATCTCATCTGCTTGGTCGGCCGTTGCGGCCTCCACCATCACTCGCACCACCGGCTCAGTACCGGATGGACGTAGCAGCACGCGGCCAGCGCCGGCCATCTGCGACTCGGCGTCAGCGATCGCAGCAGCCAAAACGGGGTCAGTGGCTACGCGTGCCTTATCAACCCCAGCCACGTTGATGAGCACCTGTGGGAACTTAGTAACGACACTGGCCAAGTCTTCGAGTGAGCGACCCGTCTCGGCCATCCGAGCCAACACATGCAGCGCTGTGAGAACACCGTCACCGGTTGTCGCATGATCGGACATGATGACGTGACCGCTTTGTTCACCCCCGAGCGAGAAGTTGCCGTCCCTCATGGCCTCAAGGACGTAGCGATCACCAACACCGGTTTCAACGACGTTCAGCTCCGCTGCTTGAAGTGCGAGTTTGAATCCAAGGTTTGCCATCACAGTTGCTACAACGGTGTTCTCGCGGAGAGTTCCGCGTTCACGCATGGCGATACCGAGGATCGCTAGAACATGATCGCCATCAATCACCGAGCCAGTGCCGTCCACCGCGAGACAGCGATCAGCATCACCGTCAAAGGCAACCCCAGCGTCTGCTTGATGAGTGCGAACGGCGTCCACTAACGATTCAAGATGAGTACTGCCACAGTTGTCGTTGATGTTCAGACCCGTTGGCGTGGTGTGAATCTCTATCACGTCTGCACCCGCTGCACGCAGTGCCGCCGGGCCCACAGCAGAGGCCGCCCCATTTGCTGCGTCGACGACGATACGCAAACCATCGAGTGAGTGAGGAAGGGTCGAAAGTAAGTGCGCGACATACGTGTCGGCACCCTCATCGTGAACACTGACTCGTCCAACATCGGCGCCAGTAGGACGCACCCACTCTTCACCTATATGAGCTTCGATGGCATCTTCCAAGGCGTCCGCTAACTTGATTCCGCCGCGGGCAAGGAACTTGATTCCGTTGTCTGGCATGGGGTTATGACTGGCCGACAACATCACGCCGAGGTCAGCGTCCAACGCGGCAGTCAGATAGGCGACGGCAGGAGTCGGCAACGCACCCACGCGCCACACGTCCACGCCGGCACTCGCTAAGCCTGCCACCACAGCGGCCTCAAGGAATTCGCCACTTGCCCGGGTGTCATGCCCAACAACAGCGACCGGTCGACGGCCATCCGCCCGCGATAGAGCACCGGCATCGCCAAGGACGTGCGCAGCTGCTACGGACAGGTCTAGTGCGAGTTCGACGGTGAGGTCTTGATTTGCAACACCCCGCACGCCGTCGGTGCCAAACAACCGTCCCACGTCACACCCCAACACGAACTATCGGAAGCCGAAACCCAGATAACCAACACACATGCCAATGCCCCGAGCGTAGCCCGGGGCATTGACGTGAAGCCATGACGACGCAGCAGGCGTCGAGGCGATTAACGCTTTGAGTACTGCGGAGCCTTACGAGCCTTCTTGAGGCCGTACTTCTTGCGCTCCTTGATCCGAGCATCGCGGGTGAGGAAGCCAGCCTTCTTCAGCGGCGGGCGGAAAGCCTCTTCGTCGATCTGGTTCAAGCAGCGGGCAATACCAAGGCGAAGTGCACCGGCCTGGCCGGAGATGCCACCACCGTGGATGCGCACGATGACGTCGAACTTGTCGTCAAGACCGAGGGTCTTAAACGGCTCGTTGACTTCCTGCTGGTGAACCTTGTTCGGGAAGTAGTTTTCCAACGTACGACCGTTGATGGTCCAACGACCAGTGCCAGGCACGATACGTACTCGCGCGATGGCCTCCTTGCGACGGCCCGTTGCAGCGCCGGGAGCAATGTTGCCCTCGCGGTGCTTTACGGCAATAGCCGAGGTTGGAGTCTCTGAGGTGTACTCAGAGAGTTCACCGTCAAGCTCGTCGTCGCCGTCAATATCAACGTCGTAGTCGGTGGTCTCTGCGAATGTCTCGCTCACGCCCACGGGTCCTTTCGTTTGGTGTGTTATTCGCCGTGGCGCTTACTGCGCGACCTGCGTGATCTCAAATGGCTTGGGCTGCTGTGCTGCATGCGGGTGATCCGAACCTGCGTACACCTTGAGCTTGGAACCGATGTGACGGCCCAACTTGTTGTGCGGGAGCATGCCCTTGACGGCCTTCTCAACCGCGCGACGCGGGTCAGACTCGAGCAGGTCGACGTACGAGGTTGCACGCAGGCCGCCCGGGTAACCGGAGTGACGGTAGTCCATCTTTTGCTCACGCTTGTTACCCGTCAGGGCAACCTTCTCCGCATTGATGATGATGACAAAGTCGCCACCGTCCATGTGCGGGGCAAAGGTGGGCTTGTGCTTGCCACGCAGCAGCGCTGCTGCCTGAGTGGCAAGGCGTCCCAACACGACGTCGGTCGCGTCAATGACGTGCCACTCATGGGTGAGCTCGCTAGCTTTCGGGCTGTACGTACGCACGCTGGTCGCCTTCGTTCTCGTCGGTTCGAACATTTACGTTGTTAAGTCGATGCGATACACAGTGCTTATCGCAGGTGTGCGCTGGGCCCTAAAGCCCTTTACACGGGTGGTGCACCGCTTCGCTGGCGGAATATTCTCCGCACCAGCGAGCCCCAGGTTCACCCTTGGGATCACACGGCGACACGCCAGAGTACCTGTAGCGCGGCTCGGGGGTCAAAACGGTGGTATTCCGCAGCCCCGGCCGCTCCTACGATCCGTCCGATTTACGCACGAATCGGACGAGTTTCGTCCCATACCGGCTCCGGAACCTCACGAACCGTTCCATCAGCAGAAAAGACCACGAACCGGTCGAATCCCTTGGCGAACCAGCGATCGTGGGTCACGGCCAATACAGTCCCCTCAAAGGCCTCTAGGCCCTCCTCCAAGGCCTCGGCACTGGCCAAGTCGAGGTTATCCGTCGGCTCGTCAAGCAGCAGCAGGGTCGCACCTGAGAGCTCTAGCAGCAAGATCTGGAATCTGGCCTGCTGCCCGCCAGAGAGGGTTTCGAAGGTTTGATCTCCCGCGTACGCCAACTCGTACCGATCAAGTTTGCGGGCAGCCTGCTCACGTCCCATTCCGTCGCGGTGATCATCACCTCTGTGCAGGATTTCCAGCAGCGTTCGTCCCATGAGTTCGGGGTGATCATGGGTCTGGGCAAACCAGCCCGGACGTACGCGAGCGCCGAGGCGCACAACTCCGGAGTGCTCGACGGGCCGGATCTCGACGTCACCAATCGGCCGATGCTCGATATCCGGATCTGATCCACCGGCAGCGAGCAGGCGCAGGAAGTGTGATTTTCCAGAGCCATTGGCACCGAGCACAGCGACACGTTCGCCGAACCACACCTCGAGATCAAAGGGCTTCATCAAGCCGGTCAGTTCGAGACCTTCACAGACCACCGCCCGCTTACCCGTGCGGCCACCGGTTAAGCGCATCCGAACGGTTTGATCGCGGGCGATTTCCTGTGGCGGACCAATCTCTTCAAACTTCGCCAGGCGCGTCTTAGCCGCTTGATATCGGCTTGCGAGACCGTCGTTGTAGGCAGCCTTGTTCTTGTACATCAGGACCAGGGCTTTGAGTTTTACATGCTCTTCATCCCAGCGACGACGCAGTTCTTCAAGGCGAGCGAATCGATCGGCGCGTGCCTGGTGATACGTGGCGAAGCTACCCGCATGCGTCCACGATGTGTTTCCAGCCGCACCAAGCTCGATAGTGACGACGTGAGTTGCCGTGCGCGACAACAACTCTCGGTCGTGCGATACGAACAGAACTGTCTTTGGTGATTCGGCCAGCCGTTGCTCAAGCCATTCCTTACCCGGTACGTCGAGATAGTTATCAGGCTCGTCGAGAAGTAAAACTTCGTCTGTGCCACGAAGAAGTGCTTCGAGGGCGAGACGCTTTTGCTCACCTCCGGACAGAGTCCGAGTCTCGCGATATTGCGCGCGGTCAAAGGGAATTCCGAGTGCCGCGACCGTGCAGGTATCCCACAGCACTTCCGCGTCGTAACCACCCGCATCCGCCCAATCAGAAAGTGCATGTGCGTACGCCATCTGCGTCGGCTCATCTTCACTTTCCATCATGCGTAACTCCGCCGCGTCGAGAGCGGCCGCGGCTTTGGTGATTCGCGGAGGCGATACCGAGAGCAGCAAATCGCGAACGGTCGATTCGTCGCGCACCTGGCCGATGAACTGACGCATCACTCCAAGGCCACCCGAGCGCGTGATCGCACCTTCTTGGGCGTCAAGGTCACCGGAGACGATCCGGATGAGCGTGGTCTTACCGGCACCATTGGCTCCCACGAGGGCAACTTTGGCGCCCTCACCTACACGAAATGAGACCTCGTCAAGGAGCACTCGCCCATCGGGCAGTGCATGAGTGACTTTGGCTACGTCGATATGACCCACACGGTCATTGTGTCCGATCGCGACCAACCGGGTCGAATCACTTTCAGTGCGGATCGCAGCGATGCAACGATCACTCGCGGCAGGACTGTGGACGAGCACCACGAGCTGTCGCACCACCTGTGCACCATGAGCACAGTAATGGTTTCAGCCGAGCCAGGAGCGTGCGAGATAAAGATGACGGAAAATGACAGTTAACCACGCAGGCGACGACGTGGACAGCGGTGACGTCGTACGACAGATGCGCGATGCGGACCAAGTTGCGGCCGCACTGTCGGAGTCCGAGCAGGCGGCGGACATCGCAGATGAAGCCGACGAGCCACAGCGCACCGCAGCGGTACTAGCCGCACTTGGCCTGTCCACGTGACGACGTTTGCCTTGGATTCCTCGGCGGTGCTGGCGTGGATTCTGCAAGAGCGCGGGCGCTGGAAATCGGTGGGAGATGCACTGATTTTGGCCGTCACCGAACGTCTCGGCGTGCAGATCCTGACGAAGGACCGGTATTGGACGCAGTTTGCAGCCAACGGCCACACTCGGGTCGACATTGTTCAGATCTGAGCGACCTTGGTGACGACATGTCCGCGATTCTGCTGCTAAGCCAGAGCGTGACTAATCATCCAGCAGGTTCAACTCGTCGTTACCTCGGAAGCGTTTGGCGCGCTCTGCTTGGGCTGCAAGATCGTGGTCCGGCGGATATTCAACGTGCTCAAGGCATAGGCCAATCGGTGCAACCACGTGCACGTCGGCGATGCGCTTGCCAGCGGCCAGCAATTGCGCAGGCCAATCACTATCTCGACGGCCATCCCCCACTGGTAGCAATGCGCCAACGACCGAACGCACCATCGAGTGGCAAAACGCATCAGCACGAATCGTCATCACAGCGAGGTCGGACTCTGGCTCACGCACCCACTCAAGCTGCTTCAACGTGCGAACGCTGCTAGCTCCAACGCGCTGCTTACAAAAAGCAGTGAAGTCATGCTCACCCAGCAGAGGTAACGCCGCGGCATTCATGGCGTCGATATCGAGCCGCTGACCGGTACGACAGCGATGGTGCAGGACGTGCAGCCGCACTAGTGGATCAGCACCACCTGGAATATCCGAGACGCGATAGCGATACGTTCGCGCCAACGCAGACCACCGGGCATGGAATCCCGCTGGCGCCAATCCGATGGCACGAACACGAAGGTCGGATGGCAAAACTTCAGCCAATCGTCGCAGCGGCACCTCGCTGCCACGAGCCACGATGGCGTCCCAGTCAGCAATGGGGACATCGCAATGCACAACCTGCCCCCGGGCGTGCACCCCGGCGTCGGTCCGGCCGGCTACCGCAACGCGAATCGTCTCAACGGACCTGAACGTCACCGCTAGTGCCGACTCCAGTTCGCCCTGCACCGTCCGAAGCCCCGGCTGGCGAGCCCAGCCGGAAAACTCGGTGCCGTCGTAGGCGACTTCAAGCTTTAAGCGAATCCACGCCGAATCCAGTGAGCGATCAGGGATATGCGCGAGCCCGCCGTCCCCATCGGGGGCGGCGGGCTCGTCACGATCATCTGTCGCGCTCAGGGCTATGCCTTACGCTTCGTCAGCTGCCTCAGTAGCTGCCTCTTCGACTGCATGTGCAGCCTCGTCAGCAGCTTCTTCTGCGGCGGCCTCGGCAGCCTTGGCTTCGGCCTTGACCTCATGCTCAACCTTGGCCTCGTCGACCAACTGCTCAACCTCGGCAGCGGCTTCCTCAACCTCGGCCTTGGCGGCCTTGGCCTCGTGCTCGACGAATTCCTTGGCATCCTCGACGATTTCGCCGGGGGTAGCCGTGCCCTCTGCATCGTGAAGGGCGGCAGCTGCCAACGCCTTCTCTTCAGCAGCCTTCTTCTCCTTGGCTGCGCGCTTTGCCGCGGCGGTGGCCTCGGCCACAACTGCCTCGGTCATCGGCTCAACCAATTCGATGACGGCCATGGGGGCTGCGTCGCCCTTGCGTGGACCAATCTTGGTGATGCGGGTGTAACCACCGGGACGGGTGGCGTAACGCGGACCAATGTCGGTGAACAGTTCGTGCACAACATTCTTGTCGCGAATCACGGCGAGCACGCGACGACGAGCGTGCAGATCGCCGCGCTTGGCGAGGGTGATCATGCGCTCGGCAAGCGGACGTACGCGCTTGGCCTTGGCCTCAGTGGTGGTGATCTTGCCGTGCTCGAAAAGTGCAGTGGCAAGGTTCGCGAGGATCAAACGCTCGTGAGCCGGACCGCCGCCGAGACGGGGACCCTTGGTAGGGGTAGGCATGTCAGTTCTCCTGGTTTACGGATGCCGGTGATGAACAGCTCTAGAGCTGCTCGTCCTCGGCAAATCCCTGGTCGTCGTCATCGTCGTCGTCATCGTCGTAGAACGAAACAACGCTGGTCGGGTCGAATCCGGGCGGGCTGTCCTTGAGCGCAAGACCGAGGGTTACGAGCTTGGCCTTGACCTCATCGATGGACTTCGAGCCGAAGTTACGGATGTCGAGCAGATCTGCCTCACTGCGACCGATCAACTCACCAACCGTGTGGATGCCTTCACGCTTAAGGCAGTTGTAGGAACGCACGGTCAGATCAAGTGATTCGATCGGCGTCGACAACTGCTCGGCAACGAATGCATCAGCCGGTGACGGACCGATGTCGATACCTTCTGCGTCAAAGTTCAATTCGCGAGCAAGACCGAAGAGCTCCACGAGGGTCTTGCCGGCAGATGCGATGGCGTCACGGGGAGCCATTGACTGCTTGGTCTCAACATCGATCACAAGCCGGTCGAAGTCGGTGCGCTGCTCAACACGAGTGGCCTCAACCTTGTAGGTGACCTTGAGGACCGGTGAGTAGATCGAGTCAACTGGAATGCGGCCGATTTCCTGACCTGGCTGCTTGTTCTGGACGGCAGACACATAGCCACGACCACGCTCAACAACGAGCTCGATCTCAAGCTTGCCCTTGTCGTTCAAGGTGGCGATGTGCAGGCCTGGGTTGTGAACCTCGACACCGGCTGGCGGCGCGATGTCCGCAGCGGTAACGGCACCCGGTCCCTGCTTGCGCAGGTACATCACAACCGGCTCGTCATGCTCTGACGAGACCACAAGCTGCTTGATGTTCAGGATCAGTTCGGTGACATCTTCCTTCATACCCGGAACTGTGGTGAATTCGTGAAGTACACCGTCAACGCGAATGCTCGTCACTGCCGCGCCTGGGATGGACGAAAGCAGAGTACGACGTACGGAGTTTCCGAGCGTGTAGCCGAAGCCTGGCTCGAGCGGCTCCATGATGAAGCGTGAACGGAATTCTGAGACCGGTTCTTCAGTGAGAGTCGGCCGTTGAGCGATCAGCACGTGATTGTCCTTCCATGGCGCCCACTATTTGACACCTGTGGTTGATAGCTAATACGTCCTTGCAATGCAACTAAGTGCGTGTGTGACTGGCGGGCGGCCAGTCACGGTCAGCATTACTTCGAGTAGAGCTCAACGATCAGCTGTTCCTGCACCTGCGTGTCGATAACCGAACGCTCGGGCAAGGAGTGAACCAGAACGCGCATCCGCGAAGGGATGACCTCGATCCACGCTGGGGCCGGACGCGAGCCAAGCTCGGCGTATGCAACAACGAACGGCGTGAGTTCGCGGCTTGCGGCGCGAACCTCGACGATGTCGTTGGGCGATACGCGGTAGGACGGGATGTCCACCTTGTGGCCGTTGACCGTGATGTGGCCGTGGCGCACGAACTGGCGGGCCATGTCACGGCTCTTTGCAAAGCCGGCACGGTAAACAACGTTGTCGAGGCGAGTCTCGAGGATACGAAGCAGGTTCTCACCAGTCTTGCCCTGCTTGCGCTGGGCCTCTTCGTAGTAGCCACGGAACTGCTTCTCCAGCACGCCGTAGATGCGCGCGCACTTCTGCTTCTCGCGCTTCTGCAGCAGGTATTCGCTCTCCTTGGTACGCGCGCGACCGTGCTGGCCGGGCGGGTACGGGCGGCTCTCAAGCGGGCAGCGAGGTGAATCGCACTTGGAACCCTTAAGGAAAAGCTTGGTCTTCTCACGACGGCAGCGCTTACAGTCTGCCCCGGTGTAACGGGCCATGATTCGTGTAACTCTCTCTCAGGTCAGACGCGACGGCGCTTGGGTGGGCGGCAGCCGTTGTGCGGGCTCGGGGTAACGTCCTGAATCGTGCCGACCTCAAGTCCGGCCGCCTGAAGCGAACGGATCGCGGTCTCGCGGCCGGAGCCGGGACCCTTGACGAAGACGTCGACCTTCTTCATGCCGTGCTCCATGGCGCGGCGTGCGGCAGCCTCGGCGGCGAGCTGGGCGGCGAAGGGGGTGCTCTTACGAGAACCCTTGAAACCGACCTGACCTGAGGACGCCCATGAGATCACAGCACCTGTTGGGTCTGTAATCGAGACGATCGTGTTGTTGAACGTGCTCTTGATGTGCGCGTGGCCGTGAGCCACGTTCTTCTTCTCCTTGCGGCGCACCTTCTTCGCGCCAGCAGCCGTACGGCTCTTGGGAGGCATAAACCATTCCGTTCTAGGTTGAGGTGATCGGTCCTTCGGTCGCTAGCGGGTGCCAGCAGGACCGTCGGACTACTACTTGGCCTTCTTCTTTCCGGCCACGGTCTTCTTGGGTCCCTTACGGGTACGCGCATTGGTATGCGTGCGCTGGCCATGGACCGGGAGACCACGACGGTGGCGAATACCCTGGTAGCAGCCAATCTCGACCTTGCGACGGATGTCAGCGGCAACTTCACGGCGGAGGTCACCTTCGGTCTTGTAGTTACCCTCAAGGAATTCGCGGAGCTGGATCAGCTCTTCATCGGTGAGGTCTTTGACGCGGGTGTCCGGATTGATACCGGTTGCTGCCAGCGTCTGGGCGGCGCGCGTGCGGCCAACACCAAAAATGTAGGTAAGTGCGATCTCGACGCGCTTATCACGCGGGAGATCTACACCGATAAGACGTGCCATCGGGTGGTTCTCTCTTTCATTCGTCCGGAGGTTTCCAAGAGCGCTACCGGTCCCACCACCCAGGTGGGTCCCCGGCCTCCGGGCCGGGGGTGGCGTCCCGCACGCGGCACGTGTGCTGCGCGGGGGTCGGGTATCCGCTCTATCTCAGGTTGTGATCGCTGGATCACAACTGCTGCGGTTACGACATCAGGTGATGTCGTAACGACTAGCCCTGCCGTTGCTTATGGCGGGGGTTCTCACAAATGACCATGACGCGTCCGTGACGACGAATCACCTTGCACTTGTCGCAGATGGGCTTAACGCTTGGATTAACCTTCATCGTTCTCTCCACGGGGTCGTGCCAGGCGCGAACGCCCGTGCGTAGTTGGAGACTTTCAACTCTTGTGAGCTGCTAGCCGAGGACTTACTTGTAGCGGTAAACGATCCGGCCGCGAGTTAGGTCGTAGGGCGAAAGCTCCACAACAACCCGGTCATCAGGAAGGATACGGATGTAGTGCATCCGCATTTTCCCGCTGATGTGAGCTAGCACTTTGTGCCCGTTATCCAATTCCACCCGGAACATGGCGTTCGGGAGGGACTCGGTGATCGTGCCCTCTAACTCGATGGCACCGTCTTTTTTGGGCATGTACTCGCTTTTCATCCGTTTCATTGGTCTGGCCATCAAGTTAAGCCGCATGACGATCCCGGGTACCGAAGTACCCGGCAGTAGGCATGATGGGCCACGGCTCGATGAGCCAACGGCTATCTTAGGCCAGAACTGCGCAGGGGTGTTAATCCAGATTGGCCGGACGTCAAGGCTGATCCGCCAAAACTTGTAAAACCGCAGGTCAACGCCGTTTCCTGCGTGTCGCAGCTAGTTCTTTGATGCCGCTGGACTCGGGATTCCTACCGAGGCAAAGTACTCGGCGCCCCCGTCTAGAGCGGTAAGCACCCACGGTCCGGCCGCAGTGATCGCGACGGTGTGCTCCCAATGACAGGCTCGACTACCGTCAACTGTCACCACAGTCCACTCGTCATCTAGCGTGCGGTTCGCCGCTGAGCCGGCGCACACCATCGGTTCGATGGCCAAGGCCATTCCCTCGACAAGAGTTGGGGTCTTGCCTTTGACTGCGTAGTTGGGGACGTTCGGCTCCATATGCATCTTCGAGCCGATTCCGTGGCCCACATACTCCTGCACGATGCCGTATGACTGGCCAGCCGGCGCGGACCTGATGGTGGCCTCCACGGCAGAACCAATATCGTTGAGAACTCCGCCTACTAGGGCCGCTGAAAGTCCAGCCCACATTGAGGCTTCGGTAACCCTGGAGAGCTCTTCGAGTTCGGGTGAGACCGATCCAACCGGCACAGTGATCGCCGCATCGCCATTCCAGCCGTCAATGATCGCCCCGAAGTCGATCGAGATCTGGTCACCATCGTTAAGCACCCGATTACCCGGGATGCCATGGACGATCTCGTCATTAACCGATGCACAGATAACAGCCGGATATCCGTAATAGCCAAGGAAGGACGACGTAGCCCCGTGGGTTGCAAGGTAGTCGCGCGCGATCGCATCAAGGTGCCCTGTAGTAACCCCTGGGGCGACGGCCTGCCGCAATGCCTCCAGGGTGCGACCAACAACTAAGCCAGCCGCTCGCATGACCTCGATCTGCGCAGGTGTCTTGATCTCGATTCGATCCTTGCGACGAAACACGAGTTAGATACCGAGCTCGTCGAGGATTCGACTGGTCACATCTGCCACGGCACCCATGCCGTCAACCTGGGCAAGTAAACCGCGCTGGTTGTAGACGGCTGTGAGGGGAGCAGTTTGCTCGGTGTAAACCTCAAGGCGTCGACGAATAACGTCCTCGGTGTCGTCGGCACGTCCTTGCTCAACTGCTCGGTTGAGCAAACGTGCAACAACCTCGTCAAGATCGGCCGTCAACTCAACGACGCGATCCAAACTCGAGCCATGACTTGCCAGCATCGAGTCAAGCTCGTCAACCTGGGCCAAGGTTCGAGGATAGCCATCGAGCAGGAAGCCATTGGCGGCGTCAGGCTGGGCCAGACGATCGCGCACCATGTCGTTGGTGACCGAATCGGGAACGTACTCCCCTGCATCCATGTACCGCTTTGCTTCGATACCTAGTGGGGTGCCACCGGCAACGTTCGCACGGAAGATATCTCCCGTCGAAACATGCGGGACCCCTAGACGCTCCGCGAGAACGACGGCCTGAGTCCCTTTTCCCGCACCTGGCGGGCCCATAAGCAAAATACGCATTAACGAAGGAAACCTTCATAGTTGCGCTGCTGCAACTGGGATTCGATTTGCTTTACCGTATCGAGACCAACGCCAACCATGATCAGCAGCGACGTGCCGCCGAACAAGAAGCGCTGGCCGACGCCAAGTGAGGCGAAGGCGATGAACGGAATGATGGCAATCGTCGCCAGGTACAGCGCGCCAGGCAGCGTGATTCGGGTCAACACGTAGTCAAGGTACTCGGCCGTTGGCTTACCCGCACGGATACCTGGGATGAAGCCGCCGTACTGCTTCATATTGTCAGCGACCTCAACTGGGTTGAAGGTGATCGCGACGTAGAAGTAGGTGAAGAACAAGATAAGCAGGAAGTACACGAGCATGTATAGCGGCTCCGTACCACGCGTGAGGTTCTGCTGAACCCACTGGGCGAATCCACCGGTGCTGCCAGATAGCTGAACGAACAGTGTCGGCAGGTACAGCAGGGACGAGGCGAAGATGACCGGGATAACACCAGCCATGTTGACCTTCAACGGAATGTACGTCGAAGTACCGCCGTACATCCGGCGGCCAACCATACGCTTTGCGTACTGCACGGGGATTCGGCGCTGCGCCTGCTCGACGTACACAACGGCCGCGATAATCGCGAAACCAACAAGGAGAACCAACAGCAGCGTGAACGGACCGTTGATGGTCTCGATCTGCCACAACTGACCTGGGAACGTTGCAATGATCGACGTGAAGATAAGCAGCGACATTCCATTGCCAACACCACGGTCGGTGATGAGCTCACCAAGCCACATGATCACACCGGTACCAGCCGTCATAACCATGATCATGGTGATCACCGTCATGAGTGACTGGTTAGGAATGATCTGCGACGGACAGCCCGCGAACAAGCGTCCTGGCACCCGAGCCAAAGCAATGATGCCCGTGCTCTGAAGAACGGCCAGACCGATCGTCAGGTAACGGGTGTACTGAGTGAGCTTGGCCTGACCTGACTGACCCTCTTCACGAAGGGTTTCAAGTCGTGGGATGACCACGGTGAGAAGCTGGATGATGATCGACGCCGTGATGTACGGCATGATCCCCAGTGCAAACACCGACAGTTGCAAAAGTGCGCCACCACTGAAGAGATTGATGAGCCCATAGACCGACTGATCCTGAACAAGTGCAATACATCCGCGGATCGCTTTGTAATCAACACCGGGGGTCGGAACAACCGAACCCAGACGGAAAATCGCGACGATACCGAGAGTGAACAGCAACTTGTTGCGCAGGTCCGGCGTACGGAACGCCGACGCGAACGCGGAAAGCACGAGAGCCCCTCCTGGTGGCGCTAATGCGCCGTGTGACGAGATCTACACGGTCATGCCGTGAGCACGATCCGAGGTTCGGAGTCGTGTGAGATGAGCCTAACAGTCCGTACACGAAAGGCGTCCCTCTACGTCGCTCAAACGACGTAATGGGACGCCCATCGAATGCTTAGAGTGATCAGGGCACGTGCAGAAACTCGCCCAAATGGATCGTTACTAGGCTAATTCGGTTGCCGTACCACCGGCTGCGGTGATCTTGGCCTTCGCTGTCTCAGAGAACTTGTGCGCACTTACCTGCAATGCCACGCTCAGATCGCCGTTGCCGAGGACCTTCACGAGCTCGTTCTTGCGAACAGCACCTGCGGCGACGAGTTCGTCAACACCGATAGTGCCACCCTCTGGGAACAGCGCTGACAACTGAGCAACATTGACTACTTGGTACTCAACGCGGAAGTGGTTGGTGAAGCCCTTGAGCTTAGGTAGGCGCATGTGCATCGGCATCTGGCCACCTTCGAAGCCAACCGGCACCTGATAGCGAGCCTTCGTACCCTTGGTACCACGGCCAGCCGTCTTACCCTTACTACCCTCACCACGACCAACGCGGGTCTTGGCAGTCTTGGCTCCGGGGGCCGGACGTAGGTGATGAACCTTAAGCGTCATATTAGTCGACCTCCTCGACGACGATCAGGTGCGAGACGGTGTTAACCATGCCGCGAATCTCTGGGCGATCTTCCTTTACGACGGTATCGCCGATGCGCTTGAGACCAAGCGAACGAAGAGTGTCGCGCTGGTTTTGCTTACCGCCGATTTCCGAACGGATCTGAGTGACCTTGAGGCGTGACATTACGCACCTGCCCCTGCGGCCCGTGCGCGGAGCAACGCTGCCGGAGCAACATCTTCCAACGGCAAGCCTCGGCGAGCCGCAACCTGCTCCGGACGCTCGAGACCCTTGAGCGCTGCAACGGTGGCGTGAACCACGTTGATGGCGTTGTCAGATCCAAGCGACTTGCTCAGCACGTCGTGAATACCTGCACACTCGAGCACGGCGCGCACCGGACCACCGGCGATAACACCGGTACCGGGTGAGGCCGGACGGAGCATGACCACTCCAGCTGATGCCGAACCCGTGATGGGGTGCGGAATCGTGCCCTGGATCCGGGGAACCTTGAAGAAGTTCTTCTTGGCTTCCTCGACACCCTTGGCAATGGCTGCTGGAACTTCCTTGGCCTTTCCGTAGCCGACGCCGACCGTACCGTCACCGTCACCAACGACGACAAGCGCGGTGAAGCTAAAGCGACGACCACCCTTAACGACCTTGGCCACGCGGTTGATCGTGACAACGCGCTCGAGGAATGCGGACTTCTCCGCAACCGGGGCCTTGCTATCGCGTCGATCGCGACCGCCCCGCTCGTTGCTGCCGGCACCGCCTTCGCGGCGCTGGGCTGCACCCATGACTAACCCTCTTCCCGTCTCGTCAGAACGCGAGGCCGCCCTCGCGGGCGCCATCGGCTAGGGCCGCTACGCGACCGTGATACTTGTTTCCGCCACGGTCAAACACAACCGTGTCGATGCCTGCGGACTTCGCCCGCTCAGCAACCAATTCGCCAACCCGCTTTGCCTTGGCGCTCTTATCGCCTTCTAGGCTTCGCAGATCTGCTTCCATCGTTGACGCTGACGCGAGGGTCTTGCCCTCGTAGTCGTCGACAACCTGCACGAATAGGTGCCGTGCAGAACGTGTCACTACTAGACGCGGACGAGCCGCGGTACCAGTGATTTTCTTGCGGACTCGGGTGTGGCGACGCTTGCGCGCAACCGCCTTCTTGTTGCCCGAGCCGAGCTTGGTAACAACAGACATGGCTACTTGCCTGCCTTTCCGGCCTTGCGGCGGATGACCTCGCCCGCGTAACGCACACCCTTGCCCTTGTAGGGGTCAGGCTTACGCAACTTACGGAGCTTGGCGGCAACCTCGCCGACCTGCTGCTTGTCGATCCCGGAAACCGAGAACTTGGTTGGGGTCTCCACTGCGAAGGTGATTCCCTGGGGAGCCTCGATGAAGACGGGGTGGCTGTACCCGAGTGCAAACTCAAGGTCGTCGCCCTTGGCCGCAACACGGTAACCAGTACCGCTGATCTCCAAGTCCTTGCGGTATCCGTCCGTCACACCGACGACCATGTTCGACACCAAGGTGCGCGTTAGGCCGTGGAGTGAGCGTGACATGCGCTCGTCGTTGGGGCGAGTAACTTCAAGAGTGCCGTCTTCAGCCTTGGCAACAACGATCGGCTCAACAACGGTGTGGCTCAACTGACCCTTGGGCCCCTTGACCGTAACCGTCGAACCATCGATGTCAACCGTTACGCCGGAAGGCACAGTGATAGGGAGGCGTCCAATACGTGACATGGTGCTAACCCCCTACCAGACGTAGGCGAGGACTTCCCCACCTACGCCCTTCTTTGAAGCCTGACGGTCGGTCAGCAAGCCTGATGAAGTTGAAATGATCGCCACACCCAGGCCGCCGAGGACCTTAGGCAGTGACGTGCTCTTCGCATACACACGCAGACCAGGCTTGGATACGCGACGAACTCCGGCGATGGAGCGTTCGCGGCTTGGTCCGAACTTCAGATCGATGTGCAGGGTCTTACCCACCTCTGCATCTTCAACCTTCCAGCTCGCGATGTAACCCTCTTGCTTGAGGATCTCGGCAATTCCTGCCTTGATCTTCGAGTGGGGCATCACGACTGAGTCGTGGTACGCCGAGTTGGCGTTACGCAGACGCGTGAGCATGTCTGCGATCGGGTCGGTCATTGTCATGGCCTGATGGCCTCTCTCACCGTGGTATCCACAACGGACTTCGCCATGGACCTTCGGTGTCGTCGGGTATTACCAGCTGCTCTTAGTGATGCCGGGCAATTCGCCGGCGTGGGCCATCTCGCGCAGACATACGCGACAGAGGCCGAACTTGCGGTACACCGAGTGCGGACGTCCGCACTTGTTGCAACGCGTGTAACCACGCACGGCGAACTTCGGCTTCTTATTCGCCTTGTTGATCAGTGAAGTCTTAGCCACGGTCAGTTCTCCTTGAAGGGGAAGCCGAGCTGCTTGAGCAGCGCGCGGCCCTCGTCGTCGTTGGCGGCGGTGGTGACAATGGTGATGTCCATACCGCGTACTCGGTCGATTGCGTCGACATCGATCTCGTGGAACATCGACTGCTCGTTGAGGCCGAAGGTGTAGTTGCCATTGCCATCGAACTGCTTACCGTTCAGGCCGCGGAAGTCACGGATACGGGGCAGTGCAACGGAAAGCAGGCGGTCCAAGAATTCCCACATGCGATCGCCACGAAGTGTGACGTGGGCACCGATGGGCATTCCTTCGCGCAGCTTGAACTGAGCGATGGACTTGCGAGCCTTGGTGACCTGCGGCTTCTGACCAGTGATTGCGGCCAGATCGCGGATCGCGCCTTCAATGAGCTTGGAGTCGCGAGCGGCCTCGCCAACACCCATGTTCACGACGATCTTCGTGAGACCTGGGACCATCATGACGTTCGGGAAGTTGAACTCCTCACGAAGCGCCGGCACGATTTCTTCGCGGTAGCGCGTCTTGAGGCGCGGCTGCATCTTTTCAGTGCTGGTGGTTGTCATTAGATGTCCTTACCGGTGCGCTTAGAAACGCGCACGCTGCGGGTGCTCTCGTACGTGGTTCCGTCTGCACGGGTCTTCGTCACCGTTTCGCGACGGTAGCCAACGCGGGTGGGACGGTCGTCCGATGGATCCACCAGCATCACGTTTGACACGTGAACGGGCGCTTCCTGCGTGACGATGCCACCGGTCTTAGCACCACGGGTCGACTCGCCGACCTTGGTGTGCTTCTTGATGCGGTTGACACCCTCGACGAGTACCTTCTCGGCCTCGGGCATAACGGCAATAACTTTGCCCTTAACGCCCTTGTCCTTACCCGTGATGACCTGCACGAGGTCACCCTTCTTGATCGCCAAGCTCTTCATGACTACAACACCTCCGGGGCAAGCGAGATGATCTTCATGAAACGCTTCTCGCGAAGTTCACGTCCGACTGGACCGAAGATACGTGTACCGCGTGGCTCGCCATCACCCTTGAGGATAACGGCGGCGTTCTCGTCGAAACGAATGTAGGAACCGTCGGCACGACGGCGCTCCTTCTTCGTCCGGACGATGACCGCCTTAACGACGTCACCCTTCTTCACGTTTCCGCCGGGGATTGCGTCCTTGACTGTGGCGACGATGACATCACCGATGCCCGCGTAGCGTCGACCCGAACCACCGAGTACACGGATGCACAAGATTTCCTTGGCACCGGTGTTGTCGGCGACTCGCAGTCGCGACTCCTGCTGGATCACTTCATATCTCCTGTTGTCGCGCCGGTTCTCGGCGTCCGAGCCTGGCGGAACTTAATCGGTCGGTGGCGCGACGCATCTGCCGAGGCAATTACGTCGAACCTGATGAGTGTAGGTGGCATCATGCTCAGCCACCAAAACTCGAAGAATTACTTGGCTCGCTCGAGGATCTCTACCACGCGCCAGCGCTTGGTAGCCGAGAGCGGTCGGGTCTCCATCAAGAGCACCTTGTCGCCAACACCAGCAGAATTCTGCTCGTCGTGGGCGTGCAGCTTGCTCGTGCGACGCACGACCTTGCCGTACAGCGGGTGCTTGAAGCGGTCTTCAACGGCAACGACGACGGTCTTGTTCATCTTGTCGCTGACGACGTAACCTTCGCGGACCTTACGGTCCCCGCGGTCCAATGTGGTTTCGGTCATGTCCTTCTCGTTCGAGTCACTCATGCCGCACCGACTGGCGTAATACCGAGCTCGCGCTCGCGCATGATCGTGTAGATGCGGGCGATGTCCGTGCGGACTGCACGAAGTCGGCCGTGGCTCTCCAACTGTCCGGTCGCTGCCTGGAAACGCAGGTTGAACAGTTCGGCCTTGGCTTCGCGCAACTTGATGATGAGCTCGTCATCATTAAGACCGCGCAATTCAGCGGGGCTGGTACCGGTAGCCATTAGTTCACCCCTGCCTCGCGCCGGATGATCCGGCACTTCATCGGAAGTTTGTGTGATGCGCGAAGGAGCGCCTCACGTGCAACAGCCTCGTTCGGGAAGGTGAGTTCGAACATCACGCGGCCCGGCTTGACGTTGGCAACCCACCACTCCGGTGAACCCTTACCTGAACCCATGCGGGTTTCAGCTGGCTTCTTGGTCAGCGGACGGTCTGGGTAGATGGTGATCCAGACCTTTCCACCACGGCGGATGTGACGAGTGATGGCAATACGTGCCGACTCAATCTGACGGTTGGTGACGTACGCGGGCTCAAGCGCCTGCAGACCCCACTCACCCCATGTCACTTCGGTGCCACCCTTGGCGGCACCCGAGCGACCCGGGTGGTGCTGCTTGCGGTGCTTTACGCGGCGAGGAATAAGCATGACTTAGGCCTCCGAACCAGTGGTTTCGGTCGCAGCTTCGACGGCCTCGACTGCAACAGCTTCAACAGCTGCCTCAACCGGTGCACTCTCAACCGCGGTGGTCTCTGCGCCCTGACGACGACCGGCCGGACGTCCCGGACGCTCTGGTCGACGAGCCTGGCCCAAACGCTCCGCAGCAATCGCTGCCTCGCGCTCAGTACGTGACTGGCTTACTTCACCCTTGTAGATCCACACCTTGACGCCAATGCGGCCGAAGGTGGTGCGGGCCTCGTAGAAGCCATAGTCAATATTCGCGCGCAGGGTGTGCAGCGGCACACGACCTTCACGGTAGAACTCCGTACGCGACATTTCCGCGCCACCCAGTCGACCGGACACCTGGATACGAATACCCTTGGCACCGCTCTTGAGGGCGGACTGCATTGACTTACGCATCGCACGACGGAAAGACACACGGCTCGACAACTGCTCGGCAACACCCTGAGCAACAAGCTGAGCGTCGATCTCGGGGTTCTTGACCTCGAGGATGTTCAGCTGAACCTGCTTGCCGGTGAGCTTTTCGAGGTCGCCACGAATGCGGTCTGCCTCGGCACCACGACGGCCAATCACGATACCCGGACGGGCAGTGTGAATGTCGACGCGGACGCGGTCACGGGTGCGCTCGATCTCAACCTTGGAGATACCTGCGCGCTCCATGCCCTTGGTCATGAGGCGACGGATCTTGACGTCTTCCTCGACATAGTCGCGGTAACGCTGACCCGGCTTTGATGAATCGGCGAACCACTTGGACTTGTAGTCGGTGGTGATACCCAGGCGGAAGCCATACGGATTGATTTTTTGGCCCACGGCCGGGTCACCCCTTCTTCCGCGACGAACCGGCTTCAACCGATTCGACGACGACGGTGATGTGACTAGTGCGCTTACGGATGCGGTACGCCCGACCCTGGGCGCGCGGACGGAACCGCTTCATCGTCGGACCCTCGTCGACGTAGGCCTCGCGGACTACGAGCGTCGTTGGGTCGAGGTTGAAGTTGTTCGTCGCGTTTGCGATGGCGCTATCAAGCACCTTTCCCACCGGCTCGCTTGCTGCCTGCGGTGCGAAGTGCAGAATCGCCTGCGCTTCGGCTGCGGGCAATCCACGGATCAAATCGATCACGCGGCGCGCCTTCATGGGCGTGACACGCACGTAGCGCGCCTGAGCCCTGGCTTCCATCGCTGTCCCCTTGCTGGTCGAAAGTACTTACGGATGTGTTCTGGTCGTGCGGTCTTGGGTAACGCTGCTCACCCACCGGCCGAGGCCGATACGTAACTAGCGTCGCTTAGCTTTGCGGTCGTCCTTCACGTGGCCCTTGAAGGTTCGCGTTGGGGCGAACTCGCCGAGCTTGTGACCAATCATGTTCTCGGTGACGAACACCGGGATGTGCTTGCGGCCGTCGTGCACCGCGATCGTGTGGCCGAGCATGTCCGGGCTGATCATCGAACGACGGGACCATGTCTTGATGACATTCTTGGTGCCCTTTTCGTTCTGCTCATCGACCTTCTTGGAAAGGTGGGTGTCGATGAAGGGGCCCTTCTTCAAACTGCGTGGCATGTTTTCAGGCTCCCTTAACGCTTCTTGCCGGACTTGCGACGACGGACGATGAACTTGTCACTGGCCTTATTGGCCTTACGGGTACGACCTTCGGCCTTACCGTTCGGGTTGACCGGGTGGCGACCACCGGAGGTCTTACCCTCACCACCACCGTGTGGGTGGTCGACCGGGTTCATGGCCACACCGCGGACGGTTGGGCGCTTGCCCTTCCACCGCATACGGCCGGCCTTACCCCAGTTGATGTTGCTCTGCTCGGCGTTACCGACCTCGCCGATGGTTGCGCGGCAGCGCACATCAACGTTGCGGATCTCACCAGACGGCAGACGAAGCTGTGCGTAAGGTCCGTCCTTGGCCACGAGCTGGATGCTCGTACCTGCAGAACGGCCCATCTTTGCACCGCCGCCTGGACGCAGTTCAACTGCGTGGATGACGGTACCGACGGGGATGTTACGCAGCGGCAGGTTGTTACCTGGCTTGATATCGGCCGACGGACCAGTCTCGATGGCGTCGCCCTGAGACAACTTGTTCGGCGCCACGATGTAACGCTTCTCACCATCGGCGTAGTGCAGAAGGGCGATGCGTGCGGTGCGGTTGGGGTCGTACTCGATATGAGCGACCTTCGCGGGCACGCCGTCCTTATCGGCACGACGGAAGTCAATAATGCGATACGCGCGCTTGTGACCACCACCCTGGTGACGGGTAGTGATACGACCGGAGTTGTTGCGGCCGCCCTTATTTGGCAAGGGGCGAACGAGCGACTTCTCCGGCTCCGAACGCGTGATCTCGACGAAGTCGGCAACGCTCGAGCCACGACGGCCCGGTGTTGTCGGCTTGTACTTACGGATACCCATGGGGTTTCTCTTCCTCGTCGGTTGCGTTAGGAGTGCGCCGGTCAGGAGACCGGGCCTCCGAAGATGTCAATACGGTCGCCGTCAGCCAGGCTGACGATGGCGCGCTTGGTGTCGGCACGCTTGCCGAAGCCAGCACGGGTACGCAGGCGCTTGCCCTGACGGTTGTTGGTGTTCACGCCGATGACGCGAACTCCGAACACCTGCTCAACGGCAATCTTGATCTGCGTCTTGTTCGCGTCAGGAGCAACGATGAACGTGTACTTGTTCTCGTCGAGAAGGCCGTAGCTCTTCTCCGAGATCACTGGCGCGAGCAGGATGTCGCGCGGGTCTGCGATTTTCATTCGGCCGCTTCCTCACGTGCTTCGGACTCCGTTGCAACGGCCTTGGCGCCCTTTCCGGCTGCCGGACCTGCAAGGAATGCCTCGAGAGCCTCGGTCGTGAAGATGACATCGTCACTGACCAGGACGTCGTAGGTGTTCAACTGATCAGGGGCGATCAGGTGGACTGATGGGACGTTGCGCAGCGACAACCACGACACCGAGTCATCACGATCGACAACAGCCAGCAGGTTGCGACGCTCACTCACGGCGAGAATCGCAGCCAGTGCCGACTTGGTCGACGGAGTGTCGCCCTCAACGAACGAGGTGACAACGTGAACGCGTCCATTACGAGCGCGATCTGACAGGGCGCCACGAAGTGCAGCGGCCTTCATCTTCTTGGGGGTCCGCTGGCTGTAGTCACGCGGCTCGGGGCCGTGCACCGTTCCACCACCGGTGAACTGAGGTGCACGAATCGAACCCTGACGGGCGCGGCCGGTGCCCTTCTGCTTGTACGGCTTCTTACCACCACCGCGAACTTCACCGCGGTCCTTGGTCTTGTGAGTACCCTGACGCGCGGCCGCAAGCTGGGCCACAACGACCTGGTGAATCAAGGGGATGTTGACCTGAACACCGAACACATTGCTCGGCAGATCAACCGAACCGCTGACCTTGCCCGCTGGGGTGCGAACGTCTACCGAGGTGACCTCAGCAGTCTCGACAGATGCAGTCATGCTCAGGCTCCCTTCGCGGACGTACGGACCAGAACGATGTAGCCCTTAGGACCTGGGATAGCGCCCTTGATCAGGATGAGACCGTTCTCGACGTCGATCGAATGGATCGTGAGGTTCTGCACGGTTTTACGAACGTGACCCATGTGACCAGCCATCCGCACACCCTTGAAGACGCGACCCGGGGTTGCACAGGCTCCGATGGATCCAGGCTTGCGGTGGTTGCGGTGTGCACCATGTGATGCACTCACGCCCGAGAAGCCGTGACGCTTCATCGTTCCGGCAAAGCCCTTGCCCTTGGTGGTGCCAACGACATCGATCGTCTGACCCGCCTCGAAGTGGTCGACGGCAATTTCCTGACCGAGGGTGAACTCGGTGGCTGCCGGCGTACGCAGTTCGACGAGGTGACGACGTGGCGTCACACCTGCCTTAGCGAAGTGACCGGACGCAGGCTTGTTGACCTTGCGTGGGTCGATTGCGCCAAAGGCAATCTGTACGGAGCTGTATCCGTCTGATTCTGGGGTCTTGACCTGGGTTACGACACAAGGCCCAGCCTTGACAACAGTGACGGGAACAACCTTGTTGTTTTCGTCCCATACCTGTGTCATGCCGAGCTTTTCGCCCAGAAGTCCCGTGAAGTTGGTGCTCATGGTGGCTACTGTCCTCAGAGCTTGATCTCGATATCGACACCAGCCGGAAGGTCGAGACGCATTAGCGAGTCAACCGTCTTGGGCGTGGGGTCGAGGATGTCGATGAGACGCTTGTGCGTCCGCATCTCGAAGTGCTCGCGGCTGTCCTTGTACTTGTGCGGCGAGCGGATAACGCAGTACACGTTCTTTTCGGTCGGCAGCGGCACGGGGCCTGCAACCTGCGCGCCAGTACGAATCACCGTCTCGACGATCTTGCGCGCCGATGAGTCAATGATCTCGTGGTCGTAGGCCTTGAGCCTGATGCGGATCTTCTGTCCCGCCATGGTGGCTGATGTCCTTCTCGTTCGTGTGCCGCTGAAACTGGTGCAGTGAGCACCGGTGGTGGGTTTCGTGGTCGGGCGGGGATGAACCCACCCGACCACGATCACCCAGGATCGTGCTGGTGTCGGAAACCGACGACCGGTAGTACTACTTGAGGATCTTTACGACGCGACCGGCACCAACGGTGCGGCCACCTTCGCGGATGGCGAAGCGCAGGCCCTCTTCCATGGCGATTGGCTGGATGAGATCAACCTTCATCTCAGTGTTGTCGCCTGGCATGACCATCTCGGTGCCTTCCGGCAACGTCACAACGCCGGTCACGTCAGTGGTACGGAAGTAGAACTGCGGGCGGTAGTTGTCGAAGAACGGCGTGTGGCGGCCACCCTCGTCCTTGGACAAGATGTAGACGTTAGCGTCGAACTCGGTGTGCGGGGTGACTGAGCCCGGCTTGCACAGGACCTGTCCACGCTCAACATCGTCACGCTTGGTTCCACGAAGAAGCAGACCAACATTCTCGCCAGCCTGGCCCTCATCGAGGAGCTTGCGGAACATTTCGACACCGGTAACGGTGGTCTTCGTGGTGCCCGGACGGATACCAACGATTTCGATTTCCTCGTTGACCTTGACGATACCGCGCTCGATACGACCGGTGACAACGGTTCCACGACCAGTGATCGTGAAGACGTCTTCGACGGGCATGAGGAACGGCTTGTCGGTGTCGCGCTCTGGGGTCGGGATGTAGTCATCCACGGCCTTCATGAGTTCGAGGATCGACTCGGCCCACTTGGCGTCACCGTTGAGTGCCGGGAAGGCGGCTACGCGAACGACGGGAATGTCGTCGCCGGGGAACTCGTAGGTCGAGAGGAGCTCGCGAACCTCAAGCTCAACGAGCTCGAGGATTTCCTCGTCGTCGACCATGTCGCACTTGTTGAGCGCCACGACGAGCGACGGAACGCCGACCTGACGGGCGAGCAGCACGTGCTCCTTGGTCTGTGGCATCGGGCCATCGGTCGCTGCAACCACGAGGATTGCACCGTCCATCTGGGCCGCGCCGGTGATCATGTTCTTGATGTAGTCAGCGTGACCAGGGCAGTCGACGTGCGCGTAGTGACGCGCCTCGGTCTGGTACTCGACGTGCGCGATCGAAATCGTGATACCGCGCTGACGCTCTTCTGGCGCCTTGTCGATCTGGTCGAACGGCGTGAATGGGTTCACGTCCGGGTACGCGTCATGTAGCACCTTGGTAATGGCCGCTGTCAGCGTCGTCTTACCGTGGTCAATGTGACCGATGGTGCCGATATTGACGTGCGGCTTAGTCCGCTCGAACTTCGCCTTCGCCACGGTGTCCTCCTGATGGACGGGATGGTTACGCCGTACGACGTAAATTCCTGGGTGTACTGGTCAGTTTTGGTGCTGGTAGTGCTGGTCGTACATGAGGCCTACGTTCAACCTCGGGTGCGTTTGCTTTGGACTATTCGCCCTTCGCCTTCGCGATGATCTCGGTCGCCACGTTCGAAGGAACCTGTGCGTACGAGTCGAACTGCATGGAGTAACTCGCTCGACCCTGAGTCTTGCTTCGAAGATCTCCGACGTAGCCGAACATCTCTGACAAGGGGACGAGAGCCTTTACAACGCGAGCGCCTGAGCGCTCTTCCATCGCCTGGATCTGGCCACGGCGGGAGTTAAGATCGCCGATCACATCACCCATGAAGTCTTCTGGGGTGGTGACCTCAACGGACATCAGCGGTTCGAGGAGAACCGGACCGGCGCGACGTGCGCCTTCCTTGAATGCCATCGAGCCAGCGATCTTGAACGCAAGTTCAGACGAGTCAACGTCGTGGTAGGCACCGTCTTGAAGGGTGACCTTCACGCCGACCATCGGGTAGCCAGCAAGAACACCGTTCTCCATGGCTTCCTGTGCACCAGCGTCAACCGACGGGATGTATTCGCGCGGGATACGTCCACCGGTGACGGCGTTGACGAATTCGTAACCCTCTTCGTTCTCGGCATCTGCCTCGAGTGGCTCGATATCGATCTGCACCTTCGCGAACTGACCTGAACCACCGGTCTGCTTCTTGTGCGTGTAGTCGATCTTCGCAACCTTCTTCGTGATGGTCTCGCGGTACGCAACCTGTGGCTTACCAACGTTGGCCTCAACGTTGAACTCGCGGCGCATACGGTCGACAAGAACCTCGAGGTGAAGCTCGCCCATTCCGGAGATGATGGTCTGGCCGGTCTCTTCGTCCGAACGAACCTGGAAGGTCGGATCCTCGTCGGACAGACGCTGGATAGCCGTTCCCAGCTTCTCCTGGTCGCTCTTGGTCTTCGGTTCGATCGCAACCGAGATAACGGGAGCGGGGAAGTTCATCGATTCAAGAACGACGGGATGTGCTGCGTCACAGAGGGTTTCGCCGGTGGTGGTGTCCTTAAGACCCATCACAGCAACGATGTCACCGGCGCCGACGCTCGCAATTTCTTCACGCTTGTTGGCGTGCATGCGGTAGACCTTGCCGATGCGCTCCTTGCGGCCCTTAACCGAGTTCAGCACCTGGGTGCCGGACTCAAGGACGCCCGAGTAGACGCGAACGTAGGTCAACTTGCCTAGGTGCGGGTCGGTCATGATCTTGAAGGCGAGAGCCGACAGGGGCTCTGAATCCTTGGGCTGACGCTCGATCACCGTCTCTTCATCGCCAACCTTGTGACCCTTGATGGCCTCAACATCGAGCGGCGACGGAAGGTACTCAACGACAGCGTCGAGCATGGGCTGAACACCCTTGTTCTTGAACGCTGAACCGGTGAGGATCGGGGTGAGCTTGTCAGCCAGTGTTGCGCGACGGATGGCGGCGTGGAGTTCGGCCTCGGTGGGCTCAACGCCCTCGAGGTACTTCTCCATCATGTCGTCATCAGCTTCTGAGATGGTTTCGAGAAGCATTGCGCGGTACTCGTCGGCCTGATCCTGCAGGTCTGCCGGGATATCGACGATGTCGTAGGCCTCACCCTTTTGGGTGTCTTCGGGCCACACGAGCGCCTTCATGCGAACGAGGTCCACAACACCGCGGAAGTCGCCCTCAGCGCCGATGGGGATCTGCAGCACAAGTGCGGTCGCGTTCAAGCGCTCGCGGATCATGCCTACGCACATGTAGAAGTCAGCACCCGTGCGGTCAAGCTTGTTAACGAAGCAGATACGCGGCACGTTGTAACGGTCGGCCTGACGCCACACCGTCTCAGACTGTGGTTCGACACCGGCAACACCATCGAATACCGCAACGGCACCATCGAGAACGCGAAGTGAGCGCTCTACCTCAACGGTGAAGTCAACGTGACCCGGCGTGTCAATGATGTTGATCTGCACGCCATTCCAGGTGCAGGTGGTTGCAGCAGACGTGATTGTGATACCACGCTCCTGCTCCTGCTCCATCCAGTCCATGGTGGCTGCACCATCGTGGACTTCACCGATCTTGTAATTGATACCGGTGTAGAAAAGGATGCGCTCGGTGGTCGTGGTCTTGCCAGCATCGATGTGCGCCATGATGCCAATGTTGCGCACATTGGCCAGATCGACGGCGGTTCCGGTTGCCACGGTATTAACTCCGAATCACAGAAAAGGGAAGGAAGGGAAGGACGTTTATTACCAGCGGTAGTGCGCGAAGGCCTTGTTGGACTCGGCCATCTTGTGCATGTCCTCGCGACGCTTGACGCTGGCGCCAAGACCGTTGCTGGCATCAAGAAGTTCGTTCATGAGGCGCTCAGTCATCGTCTTTTCACGACGCTGACGTGAGAACGTCACCAACCAACGCAGTGCCAACGTGGTGCTGCGGCCCGGGCGAACTTCAACCGGCACCTGGTAGGTCGCTCCACCGACGCGGCGGCTGCGAACCTCAAGGGTTGGCTTGACGTTGTCCATCGCACGCTTGAGCGTGAGAACCGGATCGGTACCGGTCTTTTCGCGGCAACCTTCAAGGGCACCGTAAACGATGCGCTCTGCGGTGGACTTCTTACCATCCAGCAGAATCTTGTTGATCAACTGAGTCACTAGCGGCGAGCCGTAGACGGGGTCAACGACGATCGGACGCTTAGGAGCGGGGCCTTTGCGAGGCATTAGCTGCTCTTCTCCTTCTTCGCGCCGTAACGGCTACGAGCCTGCTTGCGGTTCTTGACGCCCTGGGTGTCAAGGGCACCGCGAATGATCTTGTAACGGACACCGGGGAGGTCCTTCACACGGCCGCCGCGCACGAGCACGATTGAGTGCTCCTGCAGGTTGTGGCCAACACCGGGGATGTAGGCGGTGACCTCGATACCGCTGGTCAGACGCACACGAGCAACCTTGCGAAGAGCCGAGTTCGGCTTCTTGGGCGTGGTTGTGTAAACACGTGTGCAAACCCCGCGGCGCTGGGGGCTTCCCTTAAGCGCGGGGGTCTTGTTCTTCGAGACCTTGTCCTGCCGGCCCTTGCGGACTAGCTGCTGGATCGTGGGCACTCACATCTCCGGATCTGTGCGTTCGTTCGGCGTTCGTTCGTGGTGGAAAATCTTCGTCGTGCACGAGCTGGTGGGCCCTAACCCGCCGACCCCCGCGCTCGGGCGTGTCGCACCTTTCCCGCTCATGCAGGAGTGCAACCAACTCGAAAGTGGACGTCGTGCGCCTCGCGGAAAGATGACCCCACGCGCGCAAGGGCACCCGTGTCTTCTCGGGTGCAGGGCATAAGACTACCCAAGGGCAGGCCGAAAGGTCAAAACGGCGACGGCAGCCCCATCAGGAACGCAACATCACCCTTTCAGGTGACATGCTCAACGACCCCGCGACACGCCGAAATCCGTGCGGACTCCCCTATGCGCCGACGCTCGTTCCGGACTGGGTGGCCAGGCCCAACGCCGCGACGATGATGACCACGACCACAACAACAATTGTGAGCGCGATGTTGATCCACGAGATGACTTTGGCGGCTGTGACCATTCCATCGCCAGTGACCCAGCCTTGCGACGCCTGGATTTCTCGCTTCGCGGAGTTCGCGACGATCAACGCGGCAACCGACAAGATGACCGGGCAAATAAGGAACGAACCAATGGCCAGTACCAACGCAACAACGGCGTTATTTGACGTCTTGGGAAATTGAGCTGGTGCTGACGCATAGCCCGGCGGGGTGCTCGGTGGCGGATAGGCGGCCGCTGGTGGCGGATAGGCCGCCGCTGGCGGCGGATAGGCGCCAACGGGCGGATCCTGCACTGGCGGCGCGGTCGGCACAACTATCTCCGGCGGTGCTAGCGGCACAGCAGGCTGCGGCGGCACTGGCGGCTCAACGGGGTAGGGCGTTGTCGGGTACTCCCCCACAACAGGCGGCTCGATGGGATCCGGCGGGGTAAGTCCTTCAAATGACATAGCCCACACTCTGTCACCGCGAGGCTCGTTATTTCTATTCAGATGACACTCGAACGATCACTTCTTGAGCAAAAGAAAACTGGTGGGTGGCACACGTTCTGCCACCCACCAGTTTGTTGAGCTAACGAACTTAGTTCGTGTAGCCGCCGAAGTCGTACTCTTCGAGCGGGATCGCCTGACCGCCACCAACACCGAAGGTGCCGTAGTCCAGATCGTCGTACGCCGAGAGTGAGGCGTACATCGCGGACTTGGCTTCCTCGGTCGGCTCGACCTTGACGTTGCGGTACTGCGGCATACCCGTTCCGGCTGGGATCAGCTTTCCAAGGATGACATTCTCCTTGAGGCCGAGCAGTGGATCGGACTTGCCGTGGATGGCCGCTTCGGTCAGGACGCGGGTGGTCTCCTGGAAGGATGCCGCCGACAGCCACGACTCGGTTGCCAACGAGGCCTTGGTGATACCCATGAGCTCCGGACGTCCGGCTGCCGGCGTACTGCCAGCAGACACAACGCTACGGTTTCCGGCTTCGAACAGACCACGCTCAACAAGTTCACCCGGCAGGAACTCAGTGTCGCCACCCTCAATGATGGTGACGCGCTTGAGCATCTGACGAACGATGACCTCGATGTGCTTGTCGTGAATCGACACACCCTGCGAGCGATACACATCCTGAACCTCTGCGACGAGGTGCAGCTGCACCGCACGCTGGCCAAGAATGCGCAGCACCTGCTTGGGATCAACCGCACCCTGAACAAGCTGCGTACCAACCTCAACGTGGTCGCCATCTGCAACCAGCAGACGGGCACGCTTGGAGATCGGGTAAGCAACTTCCTCAGAACCGTCGTCCGGAACAACAACGAGCTTGCGCGTCTTGTCCGTGTCGTCGATCCGG
This sequence comes from Actinomycetota bacterium, assembly GCA_947455705.1. GTDB lineage: Bacteria > Actinomycetota > Actinomycetes > S36-B12 > CAIYMF01 > Longivirga. Next base: position 36,928 of record CANGPO010000004.1, read on the forward strand.
AAGCGGCCAGTGGCCTCACTGATCGGGGCAACACCCTTAGGTGTCCGTGCCTCGAAGAGCTCAACCACACGCGGCAGACCGTGCGTGATGTCTTCACCAGCCACACCACCGGTGTGGAAGGTACGCATCGTCAGCTGAGTACCGGGCTCGCCGATCGACTGCGCCGCGACGATACCGATCGCCTCACCGACGTCAACCAGCTTGCCGGTTGCAAGTGAACGGCCGTAGCAGGTTGCACAGGTGCTGACCTTGCTCTCACAGGTGAGAACGGAGCGGGCCTTGATCTCGGTGACACCGGCGGCGACGAGATCGTCGATTACCAGTAGACCAAGTTCCTGACCGGCGCTGGCGATCGTACGACCGTCAACGACAACATCTTCGCTCAGAACACGTGAGACCGCGGTGGACTCAACCTCGTCATGACGACGCACGGATCCGTCGGCATTCTTCACACCAATGGTGTTGGCCAAACCGCGCTCGGTTCCACAGTCGACCTCACGAATGATGACGTCCTGCGACACGTCGACCAGACGACGGGTTAGGTAACCCGAGTCAGCGGTACGAAGTGCGGTGTCAGCCAGACCCTTACGAGCACCGTGGGTAGAGATGAAGTACTCGAGAACCGACAAGCCTTCACGGAAGTTGGACTTGATCGGACGCGGGATGATCTCGCCCTTGGGGTTAGCCACCAGACCACGCATACCGGCGATCTGACGAACCTGCATCCAGTTACCACGAGCACCGGAGTTAACCATCATGAAGACGGGGTTGTGACGTGGGAAGTGCTCACGCATAGCGTCTGCAACTTCGTCGGTCGCACGAGTCCAGATCTCGATGAGTTCCTGACGACGCTCAGAGTCGGTGATCAGGCCGCGTTCGAACTGGACCTGAACCTTTTCTGCACGACCTTCAGCCTCAAGCAGGATGCCTGCCTTCTTCGGCGGTGTAACAACATCCTCGATGGAAATCGTTACGCCCGAGCGAGTTGCCCAGTAGAAGCCGGTGTCCTTCAACGCATCAAGCGTCGCGGCAACCTGAACCTTGGGGTAGCGCTCAGCCAAGTCGTTAACAACCGCCCCGAGAACCTTCTTGTCGACCTCAACATTGACGAAGGGGTAATCGACGGGAAGTGCCTCGTTGAGAAGCGCACGACCGAGAGTGGTTTCAAGGATGAACGAATCACCAAGCTCCCAACCCTCCGGCGCCTGCCAGTCCAACGGCGGAACAACGCCGACGAAACGCAGCTTGATATGACTCGACACCTTGATCTGCTTGGCATCGAAGGCCATGTAGGCCTCGGAGACCGAGCCGAACGCGCGGCCATCGCCAGGCTGATCGGTGCGCTCTGATGTCAAGAAGTTGATACCGAGAACCATGTCCTGGGTCGGCGAGGTAATCGGACGACCATGTGCCGGCGACAGGATGTTGTTGCTCGACAGCATCAGAATGCGCGCCTCGGCCTGAGCCTCAGCAGACAGCGGCAAGTGCACAGCCATCTGGTCACCATCGAAGTCAGCGTTGAACGCCGAACATACGAGCGGGTGGATCTGGATGGCCTTACCTTCAATGAGCTGTGGCTCGAATGCCTGAATGCCTAGACGGTGCAGGGTTGGTGCACGGTTCAGCAGCACCGGGTGCTCAGCGATGACCTCTTCAAGGACGTCCCACACGACTGCGCGTGAACGCTCAACCATGCGCTTGGCAGACTTGATGTTTTGCGCGTGGTTGAGATCGACAAGACGCTTCATCACGAAGGGCTTGAAGAGCTCAAGTGCCATCTGCTTGGGCAGACCACACTGGTGCAGCTTCAACTGCGGGCCAACGACGATGACCGAACGACCCGAGTAGTCAACGCGCTTTCCGAGCAGGTTCTGACGGAAACGACCCTGCTTACCCTTGAGCATGTCCGACAGTGACTTCAACGGACGGTTACCTGGGCCCGTGACCGGACGTCCACGACGGCCGTTGTCGAACAGTGCATCAACGGCTTCCTGAAGCATGCGCTTCTCGTTGTTGACGATGATCTCCGGCGCACCGAGATCAAGCAGGCGCTTCAAACGGTTGTTGCGGTTGATCACACGACGGTAGAGGTCGTTGAGATCGGAGGTCGCGAAGCGGCCACCATCGAGCTGCACCATGGGGCGCAGATCCGGTGGGATGACCGGAACGCAGTCAAGAACCATGCCCATGGGCGAGTTCGACGTCTGCATGAATGCGGTGACGACCTTGAGACGCTTGAGTGCGCGGGTCTTCTTCTGGCCCTTGCCGGTCTGCACGATTTCGCGCAGGAGCTCGGCTTCAGCTGCCAAGTCGAAGGTCTCAAGACGCTTCTGAATTGCAGCCGCACCCATGCCACCGTTGAAGTAGCGACCGTAGCGATCGCGCATTTCGCGGTAGAGCAGTTCGTCGCCCTCGAGGTCTTGGATCTTCAGATTGCGGAAGCGATCGAAGACGCGGTCAAGACGCTCGATTTCGCTGTCTGCACGACGACGAACCTGGGCCATCTCGCGCTCAGCAGATTCCTTAACCTTGCGCTTCTGATCGCTCTTGGCACCCTCGGCCTCAAGCTCGGCAAGATCTGCCTCAAGCTTGGTGGCACGCTTGTTGACCTCGTCATCGCGACGGTTGGCAATCTGCTGCTTTTCAACAGAGAGCTTGCCTTCCAGCGACGGCAGGTCAGTGTGGCGCTGATCCGCGTCAACAGAGGTGATCATGTAGGCGGCGAAGTAGATGACCTTCTCTAGGTCCTTCGGCGCTAGGTCAAGCAGGTAACCCAAGCGGCTTGGCACACCCTTGAAGTACCAGATGTGCGTGACAGGTGCCGCGAGCTCAATATGGCCCATGCGCTCACGACGCACCTTGGCGCGAGTTACCTCAACACCACAGCGCTCACAAATGATGCCCTTGAAGCGCACGCGCTTGTACTTACCGCAGTAGCACTCCCAGTCACGAGTAGGTCCGAAGATCTTCTCGCAGAACAGGCCGTCCTTCTCAGGCTTGAGAGTGCGGTAGTTAATGGTTTCAGGCTTCTTGACCTCGCCATGCGACCACGTACGAATATCGTTCGCGGTGGCAAGGCCAATTCGCAGTTCATCGAAGAAATTGACGTCGAGCACGGCTATCAGTCCTCACATGTGGTTTGGGATCGTCAGGTCTGGGGTTAGGTGGCCGCTCTGCACGAGCGACCACCTAAGGTCCTCAGACTTCTTCGACGCTGCTCGGCTCACGCCGCGACAGGTCGATTCCCAGCTCTTCAGCTGCGCGGTAAACATCGTCTTCAGTGTCGCGCATTTCAATCGCGCTTCCATCTCGCGAAAGAACTTCGACGTTCAAGCACAGCGACTGCATTTCCTTGATGAGAACCTTGAACGATTCCGGAATACCGGGCTCGGGGATGTTCTCACCCTTAACGATGGCCTCGTAGACCTTCACGCGACCAAGAACGTCATCGGACTTGATGGTCAGGAGCTCCTGCAGGGCGTAGGCGGCACCGTATGCCTCAAGTGCCCACACCTCCATCTCACCGAATCGCTGGCCACCGAACTGAGCCTTACCGCCCAGTGGCTGCTGCGTGATCATCGAGTACGGACCAGTCGAACGTGCGTGGATCTTGTCGTCGACCAAGTGCAGCAGCTTGAGGATGTACACGTAGCCAACCGAGACTGGCTCCGGGTAAGGCTCACCGGAACGACCATCAACGAGACGGGCCTTTCCATCTGGACCAACCAGGCGAATACCGTCCTCGGTGGGGATGGTTGATCCGAGCAGACCGATGATCTCCTCTTCACGTGCACCATCGAAGACCGGGGTCGCGACGTTCGTCCCCGGCCCAGCAGCATGTGCTGCCTGCGGCAAGTTCGCGGCCCACTCTGGTGAACCTTCAACCTGCCAGCCAGTCTTGGCAACCCAACCGAGGTGGGTTTCCAGTACCTGACCGACGTTCATACGTCCGGGCACACCGAGCGGGTTAAGCACGATGTCAACAGGCGTACCGTCCTCAAGGAACGGCATGTCCTCGACAGGGAGAATCTTGGAGATAACTCCCTTGTTGCCGTGACGTCCAGCGAGCTTGTCACCGTTGGTGATCTTGCGCTTCTGGGCGATGTAGACGCGAACCAAGCGGTTGACACCTGGTGGCAGTTCGTCGCCTTCTTCGCGATCGAACACGCGAACTGCAATGACCTTGCCAGATTCACCGTGGGGAACCTTGAGCGAGGTATCGCGAACTTCACGTGCCTTTTCACCGAAGATTGCGCGAAGCAAGCGCTCTTCCGGGGTCAGTTCGGTCTCACCCTTCGGGGTGACCTTTCCGACCAGGATGTCACCAGTGACAACATCGGCACCGATGCGAATAATTCCACGCTCGTCGAGATCAGCAAGGACCTCTTCGGAAACGTTAGGAATATCGCGAGTGATTTCCTCCGGGCCGAGTTTGGTGTCGCGAGCATCAACTTCATGCTCTTCGATGTGGATCGAGGACAAAACATCGTCCTGAACCAAACGCTGCGACAAGATGATGGCGTCCTCGTAGTTGTGACCCTCCCACGGCATGAACGCCACGAGCAGGTTACGACCGAGCGCCATTTCACCGGTGTCGGTACATGGGCCGTCGGCAAGAACGGTACCGGCCTCAACGCGCTGACCCTCACTGACGATCGGGCGCTGATTGAAACTGGTGCCCTGGTTCGAGCGACGGAACTTCTGTACACGGTAGGTGCGGTACTCGCCGTCGTCCTGAGCAATGGTGATGAGGTCTGCCGAAACCTCGGTAACCACACCGCCAGCCTTGGACATGATGACGTCGCCGGCATCGGTAGCAGCGCGGTATTCCATGCCGGTACCAACCAGTGGCGCCTCGCTGCGAAGCAGCGGGACGGACTGACGCTGCATGTTCGAACCCATCAGGGCGCGGTTTGCATCGTCGTGCTCGAGGAACGGAATCATCGCGGTTGCAACAGACACCATCTGACGCGGTGAAACGTCCATGTAGTCCACGGCCGTACCAGCGACGTAATCAACCTCGCCACCCTTGGTGCGCACCAGGACGCGGGGCTCAGCGAACTCGCCGTCATCCTTCAACGGTGAGTTCGCCTGGGCGATGACGTGAAGGTCTTCCTCGTCAGCGGTGACGTAGTCGATCTGGTCGGTGACGATGCCGTTTGTGACCTTGCGGTACGGCGTTTCGACGAAACCGAATGCGTTGATGCGGGCGAATGACGACAGTGAGCCGATCAGACCAATGTTCGGGCCTTCTGGAGTTTCGATCGGGCACATACGTCCGTAGTGCGACGGGTGCACGTCACGAACCTCGAAGCCGGCGCGCTCACGTGACAGACCACCCGGACCAAGTGCGGAAAGGCGACGCTTGTGCGTCAATCCGGCAAGTGGATTGGTCTGGTCCATGAACTGTGACAACTGGCTCGTACCGAAGAACTCCTTGATGGAGGCAACAACGGGACGAATGTTGATCAAGGTCTGGGGCGTGATGGCTTCGACATCCTGAGTCGTCATACGCTCACGGACAACACGCTCCATGCGTGAAAGACCGGTACGAATCTGATTCTGGATGAGTTCGCCAACCGAGCGAAGACGACGATTACCGAAGTGATCGATGTCGTCGGTCTCAAGTCGCACGACCGTGCCGTCAACATTGGTGAACTCGGTCTCGTTTGCGTGCAAACGGACCAAGTACTCGATCGTGGACACGATGTCCTCGATCGTGATGGTGCTCTGCGTCAACGGCAATGAGCTACCGAGCTTCTTGTTGATCTTGTAACGACCAACCTTGGCAAGGTCGTAGCGCTTGGGGTTGAAGTAGAAGTTATCGAGAAGGGACTGGCCCGCCTCCGTCGTCGGCGGTTCGCCTGGACGCAGCTTGCGGTAGATGTCCTTGAGCGCCTCGTCCTGCTCGGTGATCGGATCCTTGTCGAGGGTGGTGACCATCGACTCGAAGGCACCGAACCGCTCACGGATCTGCTCTGAGGTCATGCCGAGCGCCTTGAGCAGAACCGTCACGGGCTGCTTGCGCTTACGGTCAACGCGAACGCCGACCATGTCCTTCTTGTCGATCTCGAACTCCAGCCACGCACCGCGTGACGGGATGATCTTCGCGACGTAGAGGTCCTTGTCGGTGGCCTTATCGATGCTGCGCTCGAAGTAGACACCAGGTGAACGCACCAACTGCGATACAACAACGCGCTCTGTGCCGTTGATGATGAAGGTGCCCTTATCCGTCATAAGCGGGAAGTCGCCCATGAACACGGTCTGGGACTTAATTTCGCCCGTCTCGTTGTTCATGAACTCCGCAGTGACGAACAGCGGAGCCGCGTAGGTGAAGTCCTTGTCGCGGCACTGCTCAACGGTGTACTTCGGTGGCTCAAACCGGTGATCGCGGAATGACAGCGACATGGAGCCGCCGAAATCCTCGATCGGTGAGATTTCCTCGAAGACATCTTCTAGACCAGACGTCGCAGGGACGTCCGTTCGACCCGAGGCCAGGGCAGCTTCAACGCGGCCCTTCCACAGGTCATTACCGAGCAGCCAGTCAAAAGACTCGGTCTGCAGGGCAAGCAAGTCGGGAACCTCAAGAGGCTCACGAATCTTTGCAAATGAAACCCGGCGTGGGCCAGGTGCGGGAGTGGTTACTGATGACGTACGCGCGGCGGCCAAGAGGCATCCTTCCGAGTGCTCGCGAACCTTCAAAAACGCATGCCAAACACGCCCTGTCAATTCTGGTTAGAAATGATGGTTGCGTAAAAGGCAGCGCAAAGCGGCAGCATACCCGATCGGGCAGGCCGCTGTCGAATCCGGGGTTGGAACCCATTCGGTGAACCTCGTCAGTTTCGGGTCCAGCTTCACTCGACAGCGGGTGAAGCGGCTCTCACAAAACTGTCATCGTTCACCGGGCGGGACGTACACCCGGGTCGTGCGGACGATCACAGGATCGCTCTTTCTTACGTGCACCATGGTGAAACCAGCCGCCCACTTGAGTCAAGTGCAAACCGCGCCCATCTGGGTGAAGATTCGGTAACTACGAAACGACCACGGATCATCTCATCAGCCAGCCCCAGCATATGCACCGTGCTGACCTGCGGTTTTGCCCCCAGACATGCCTCTGGGCGGCACCTGCAGCAGGTACCGCCCAGAGCTACGTGCGTCGAAACTACTTGATGCTGACCTTGGCACCAGCGGCCTCGAGGACCTCCTTGGCCTTATCAGCGGTCTCCTTGTTGACCTTCTCAAGGACGGGCTTCGGCGTGGCCTCAACCAGATCCTTGGCCTCCTTAAGGCCGAGGTTGGTGAGGGTACGCACCTCCTTGATGACCTGGATCTTCTTGTCGCCAGCCTCTTCGAGGATGACATCGAAGTCACTCTTCTCCTCAGCAGCACCGGCATCGCCAGCACCACCAGCAGCCGGAGCAGCCATGGCCATTGCCATCGGAGCGGCAGCGGTAACTTCAAAGGTCTCTTCGAACAACTTCACGAACTCTGAGAGCTCGATAAGGGTCATTTCCTTGAACGCGTCAAGGAGCTCTTCGGTGCTGAGCTTTGCCATGATCGGCAGTCCTTTCGGGATTGGATCGGATGAGGTGGGCCAACCAGAACGCACGGGGCGTCTGGATTAACCCTCGGTGGTCTCGCCCTCTTCGGCGGGGGCATCCTCAGAAACAGCCTCGGCTGCATCCTCGGTGGATTCCTCGGTAGTTGCCGCTACCTCGGCGTCAGCGCTAGGCGCTTCGGCGTCAACAGCTACAGCCTCGGCTTCGGCGGGTGCCTCGGCTTCAGCGGCTTCTACCTCGGCGGGTGCCTCGGGGGCGACGACATCATCTGCAGTGTCAGCCGGTGCGGCTTCTTCGACAGCTGGTGCCTCGGCGGCTGGTGCTGCTGCACCGGCACCGCCGATGACCGAGGGGTCGGCCTCGGCCTTGACGCGCAGCGCTTCGATCGTGCGCGCTGCATTTGCCAACGGAGCGTTGAACAGTGCCGCTGCCTGAGACAGCGAACCCTTCATTGCACCCGCAAGCTTCGCGAGGAGAACCTCGCGAGATTCGAGATCTGCCAGCTTGTTGATCTCGGCGGCGGACAGCGCACGGCCGTCCATGTATCCGCCCTTGATGATCAGCAGCGGGTTTGCCTTGGCAAAGTCACGTAGACCCTTGGCAGCCTCAACCGGATCACCCTTAATGAAGGCAATCGCACTTGGGCCTTTCAACAGATCGTCCAGACCTTCGATTCCTGCCTCACGGGCAGCAATCTTGGTCAGCGTGTTCTTCACCACGGCGTATTGCGAGGACTCACCAAGATTGCGACGCAGCGTCTTGAGCTGCGCCACGGTGAGTCCGCGGTATTCGGTCAGGACCGTGGCAGATGAGGTACGGAAGTTCTCCGCAATCTCTGCAACATCGGCTGCCTTATCGGGCCGCGCCATGGGTCTCCTTCCAACGGTTCGCCGGTCGCGATCCGTTGCACCACATGAAAAAAGCCCCACGCAGGCGTGGGGCGTGAACCGTGAATTCGCGTCCGAAAACGCTCACACGGTCGTATCCTCACCTGCGCTGGCCTTCCGCATTGCGGATGCTTCGGTGGAAGTCCTGAGGAATTTCAGGTCTTCCGACGACCGGCGGTCTTCGGCTATTACGAGAGTACGGTGCACAGGGTGGCCAGGTCAAAATGAGCCGACCACCCTGCGACCGGTAGAACAACCGGACTAGGCGTTTGCCTCGTCCTCGGCTAGCAAGTTGCGGGTGCGGTTCGGGTCAACGGGAACGCCCGGGCCCATCGTCGTGCTGACCGTGACCTTCTTGAGGTAACGACCCTTCGATGACGACGGCTTCAACCGAAGAACCTCATCGAGAGCGGCAGCGTAGTTCTCGACGAGCATCTCGTCAGAGAAGGACACCTTGCCGATGACGAAGTGCAGGTTCGAGTGCTTGTCGACGCGCATCTCGATCTTTCCGCCCTTGATGTCCGTCACGGCCTTGGCGACGTCCATCGTGACGGTTCCCGTCTTGGGGTTTGGCATAAGGCCACGCGGACCCAGCACCTTACCCAGACGACCGACCTTGCCCATCAGGTCGGGCGTTGAGACGGCTGCATCGAAATCGGTGAACCCAGCGGCCACCTTGTCGATGAGCTCATCTCCACCGACGACATCGGCGCCAGCCGCGCGTGCCTCCTCGGCCTTTTCGCCATTGGCGAAGACCAGAACGCGGGCGGTCTTACCGGTACCGTGCGGCAGGTTTACCGTGCCACGAACCATCTGGTCGGCCTTACGAGGGTCGACGCCGAGGCTCATCGCAACTTCAACCGTTGCATCGAATTTGGCCGGATTGGTTTCCTTGGCCAAGCGAACCGAATCAAGGGGGCTGTACACCGAATCCTTGTCGATCTTGGCTGCCTTTTCGTTGTATGACTTACTGCGCTTCATTGCTGCTCCTTAGGGAACGAAGAGGAGTCGTGGTCACGTGGGCCGCGCTCGGCCCTGCCACGTCGTGCTGATGGATAGTGCTGATGGATCTTTGTCGTGCCGGTGGTGCGGTCTTACGCGGTGATCGTGACACCCATCGAACGGGCAGTGCCCTCGATGATGCGCATGGCCATGTCAATATCGTTCGCGTTCAGGTCTGACATCTTGAGCTCAGCAATTTCACGAACCTGAGCCTTGGTCAGCGATCCAACCTTGGTGGTCTTCGGGTTGGCTGCACCCTTGTCGAGCCCTGCTGACTTAAGGATCAGACGGGCTGCCGGAGGAGTCTTGAGAACGAAGTCGAACGAGCGATCTTCGTAGACAGTGATCTCAACGGGGATGATCTGGCCACGCTGCGCCTCAGTGGCTGCGTTGTAGGCCTTGCAGAACTCCATGATGTTGACGCCGTGCTGACCCAATGCCGGGCCGACAGGCGGGGCTGGGTTGGCGGCGCCGGCACTGATCTGGAGCTTGATCAGGCCAGTGACCTTCTTCTTGGGAGGCATTCGTATTGTTCCTAGCACTTGTTGGACGCGAAAAACCCTCTGGGCAGAGGACATATCGCCTGGTCGTACGGTGTATCAGTCTGACGGTTCGTGCGGTGGTGCAGCCAGCGACGTTCGGATCGAACTCGCCGTTTGCTGGCTTAGTTCTTCTGGATCTGATTGAAGCCGAGTTCGACCGGAGTCTCTCGACCGAAGATCTCGACCAAACCGGTGACCTTCTGGCCATCAATGTTGATCTCAGAAATCGTTGCGTGCAAGGTGGCGAATGGGCCATCGATAACCGTGACGGAATCTCCGACGGAGAAATCCACCACAGCCACGGGCGCAGAACCGCCACCGGTGGCCGGAGCACCAGGCTTGGTTTCTGGGGCTGGGGCCAAGATATTAACGACCTCGTCAAGGGTTAGTGGGGCTGGCTGGTGGCCATGGCCAACGAAGCCGGTGACGCCCGGAGTGTGACGAACCGTGCCCCACGAGGCATCCGTCAGATCCATACGAACCAGGACATAACCTGGGAACTTGTTGCGGCGGACCAACTTACGCTGGCCGTTCTTGATCTCAGTGACCTCTTCCATCGGAACCTCAACTTGGAAGATCAGGTCTTCCATGTTGAGTGAGGAGATACGTGATTCAAGGTTGGTCTTGACCTTGTTCTCGTAGCCGGCGTACGAGTGGATGACGTACCAGTCGCCAAACTCGGTGCGCATGCGCTCACGGAAAGCCTCAACCGGGTCGAGATCCTCGTCGATAACCTCGCCGTCGGCCGAAACGAGCTCAACGTCGTTGTCCGACGATGCTGCGTCGATCTCGACGGCGGCTTGCTCGACAACAACCTCAGCATCGTCGTGTTCAACCTCAGCGATGTCGGCGTCGGCGTCGACATCGGCGTCGACATCGTCGCTACCAAGCGACACCGCGGTATCAACCAGGCTGGCTGAATCGGTGAACGTCAGGGCAGCACTCGACTCATTGGCCGCTGGTGCTGAATCCGTCGATTCAGACCATGCCGAATCGACCGACTGCTCGTCGGACGCGTTGGTCTCGGACACGGAACTCCTTGGGGTTGAACATGTTTCTACGGTTGAACAGGCTTGTACAGACGAACAGGTGCATCGTGCAGGTGCAGTGCTGAACTAGGTGCTGGAGCTAACTTCCGAAAACCCAAAGAACACCTTTAGCGAAAACAAAGTCCAGCAGGGCCACGATTGCCGCGACAACCGCGACGAACGTGATAACGACGGTCGTGTATGTGAGAAGTTCCTTGCGGGTCGGCCAGATCACCTTGCGGAGTTCTGCGATGACCTGTCGGTAGAACAGACCCATACGCGCGAAAAGACCCGGCCGCTCGCCATTACCTGAGCGGTCAGGGAGGTTGGTGTCGACTACGTCGCTCACACGTTCTCGCTAACGTCGTGCGATGCAAGCATCGCTACCTTCGGACCGGCCGGTTGGCCGATCCGTACCGGCCGAAGCCGGGTCGAGCAGGGCCGGAGGGACTTGAACCCCCAACCGTCGGTGTTGGAGACCGGTGCTCTACCAATTGAGCTACGACCCTTCGGGACGCCTCTTGCTTGAGCACCACCTGTGGGCATGCTCGCGCAAGGGTGGACGTCCACCAGAAGACAAAGTGTAGGGGACATGGGGGCCCGTACCCAAACCGCACTCACCCCAGCGGGCCCCAAGATTCCCAATCACGGGAGATGCGGGAGACTATGGGCATGACTGAACGCGCGCGAGTCTCTAACCGCATCGGATCCATCGCTGAATCGGCCACCCTTGCCGTCGACGCCAAGGCCAAGGCCCTCAAGGCTGCCGGGCGTCCCGTCATCGGTTTCGGTGCCGGTGAACCGGACTTTCCGACCCCCGATTACATCGTCGAGGCGGCAGTCGCCGCGTGCCGTGACCCCAAGTGGCACCGCTACACCCCCGCTGGCGGGCTGCCCGAGCTCAAAGAGGCTATCGCGGCCAAGACCTTGCGCGATTCGGGTTTCGCAACCGCGGCGGGCAACGTACTGGTGACCAACGGCGGCAAGCAGGCCCTCTACAACACCTTCGCTGCTCTCCTAGATCCCGGTAATGAGGCAATCCTGCCCGCCCCCTACTGGACGACCTACCCCGAGTCGATTCGACTTGCCGGTGGCACCCCCGTTGAGATCCTGACCGATGAAACCACCGGTTACCGGGTCTCGATCGAGCAGCTCGAGGCGGCCTACACGCCACGCACGAAGCTCCTCGTGTTCGTTTCGCCATCGAATCCGACCGGTGCGGTTTACTCCCCCGCTGAGGTCGAGGCAATCGGCCGCTGGGCCGTCGACAAGGGCATCTGGGTCGTAACCGACGAGATCTACGAACACTTGGTCTACGGGGATGCGGTATTCACCTCCATGCCGACGGTCGTCCCTGAGATCGCTGACCGATGCGTCATCGTGAACGGTGTTGCCAAGACGTATGCGATGACCGGTTGGCGAGTGGGTTGGATGATCGGCCCGGCCGACGTCATCAAGGCGGCCGGCAACCTCCAGTCGCACTCAACGTCCAATGTGGCGAACGTGTCGCAGATCGCCGCCCTTGCCGCGGTATCGGGCAATTTGGATGCGGTAGCTGCCATGCGCACGGCATTCGATCGACGTCGACAGACGATCACCGGAATTCTCGACGGAATCGATGGTGTCACCTGCCCACTGCCCGAGGGCGCGTTCTACGTGTACCCATCGGTCAAGGGGGTTATCGGACGCACAATCCGCGGCCGCGAGGTGACCTCGTCAGCAGAGCTGTCAGCGATCATCCTCGACGAGGCCGAGGTGGCGGTCGTACCTGGTGAGGCATTCGGTACACCCGGATATCTGCGTCTTTCGTACGCCCTCGGTGACGACGACATCGTCGAGGGCGCAACACGCATCGCACGTCTTCTCGCCGAAGGCTAGAGCGAGCAGTTCACCAGGATCGGTTCGGGTTCGATCAGAATTCCGAACCGATCATGGACGCCTGAGCGAATCTCCCGCGCCAGCGAGACAACATCATCGGCGCTCGCACCGCCTCGGTTTGTCAGAGCCAGGGTGTGCTTTGAGGAAATGGCTGCCCGCTGCGTACCGTAACCGCGGTTGAAGCCGGCGTGCTCAATGAGCCACGCTGCACTTGTCTTGACCATTCCATCCCCCGCCGGGAAGCGGGGAGCCTGTGACGGCAGCAGTTCATCGGCCTTGGCGTCGGTCAGGATTGGGTTCGTAAAGAAAGAGCCAGTGCTCCACGTGTCGAAATCGCTGTCGTTGAGAACCATGCCTTTGGTTCCACGGACCGCTAGGACGGCGTCGCGCACATCGGCAAGTGGACGACGGTCTCCCATCTCAACGCCCAGATGGCGCACGAGATCGTCGTAGGCCAGCGGCATAGAGGTGGCAGACAGACGCAGTTGCATCGTGACGTCGAGAATCACATAGCGGGATAGCTCTTCACGAAAGCGGCTTGTTCGGTAGCCGTATCCGCACTCCGCTGCTGCCAACGTTCGCTGCACCCCATCGACGCGATCCCAGGTACGCACCCGTGCGATCACATCAGCCACCTGTTGGCCATAGGCACCAACATTTTGAATCGGTGTCGCACCGACAAGTCCAGGAATCCCAGAAAGTGCTTCAACCCCCGACCAATCGGAGCGAACGGCCTGGTCAACGAACTCGTCCCACGGTTCACCGGCAGCAGCCGTTACCCATGCACCACCACATGAGTCTTCGTCGCTAAACACTCCGCGGGTGCGAACTAAAACGACCGTGCCGTCAAAGCCCGCATCACCAACGACAAGGTTGCTACCACCACCGATGAGCAAAACCGGTTCGCCACGTTGATCGCAGTCAGCGACCGTCGACATGAGCGTCTGCTCATCATGAGCAACGATCAAACGACGTGCCGGACCCCCAACCCGAAGGGTCGTGTAGTCGGCAAGTGGATACGTCACGTCGTCGAGCCTATGGCTTACTGGGCCAGCCGTACGATCGCCGAGGCCTTGGCAAGAACCGTGACACCTTCGCACTTTGCGCTGATATCGACGCGCACGGTGCCGTCATCGAGTTTGGCGCCGACGACACCAGTGATCTCAATGAGCGCACCAACACCATCGTTGGGAACGACAACGGGGCGGGTGAACCGCACACCACAATCGAGGACCGCACCCGGATCGCCGACCCAGTTCGTCACCAATCGGGCAGCACTAGCCATCGTAAACATGCCGTGTGCGATGACATCCGGAAGGCCAACCTCGAGCGCGAAGTCCTGATTCCAATGGATCGGGTTGAAGTCACCGGAAGCACCGGCGTACCGCACCAAGGTGGCGCGCTGAACCGGAACACTGAGCGACGGAAGTTCAGTGCCGACCTCGACATCCGCCCAAGCAACTGATGCGCTCATGCGTCTGCTCCCGCCGCACGCGAAACGATGACCGACGTCGCCGTGACGACATGTTCACCATCCGTCGTCGTGATGTCGGTTCGAGTGGTGACCATGTCGTTACCGGCCGCAATACGAAGATTTTCTATCGTCGCTGCTGCAACCAGTTGATCTCCCGCCGTTACCGGACGGCTGTAGGTGAAGCGCTGCTCACCATGCACAACGCGGGTGTAATCAAGACCAAGATCCGGATCGTTCACCACAGCTGCAGCCGCGAGGAAAGACACGATGACCGCAAAGGTTGGTGGGGCGATGATGTCCCGATGTCCTAGCGCCTGGGCCGCGGCTACGTCGTGATAAGCCGGATTGTCATCGCCAATGGCGGTGGCAAATTCGCGAATCTTTTCCCGTCCCACTTCGTAGACGGGGGCAGCCGGATAGGTCTTGCCTACAAGGTCAAGGTTGATGGCCACTGGCTACATCCCACCAATCTGTCCGCCGGTGACGGGGATCGTCACACCAGAAACGTAATCGGAGTCGGTCGATGCCAGGAAGGCGTGCACCTTAGCGATGTCTTCAGGTTCGCCTAGTCGACCCAACGAGATGAGCGATAGCGATTGCGCACGCAACTGCTCCGGGATCCCATAGGTATCCCCTTCGGTCTTGGCTTGAGTCAATCGGGTTTCGATAAACCCGGGCGCCACCGCGTTCACGTTGATTCCAAAAGGACCCAGCTCGCGAGCGAGGGTTTTGGTGATGGCGATCAAACCGCCCTTGGCCGCGGTGTAGTTGAACTGACCGGGGTTACCCATCAGCGCAGCAACTGACGACGTGAAGACGATCTTTCGGTTGTAAGCCGGTGCACCGGTTTGCGCGATCTCAGCCTTGGCCACCTCGCGCATGTACGGCATAACGGCCAGCGTTGCGTGGTAGGCGGTACGTAGATTCGCATCCATCACGAAGTCGTAGAGATCATCGGTCAGGCCGTGGAACATCTTGTCGCGGGTCGTCCCAGCATTGTTGATCAGAATGTCGACCTTGCCGAACTTCTCTGCGGTGAAGCGGACGAGGGCGTGCGCTTGCTCGAGATCGACAGTGTTAGCGATCATCGCACTGGCCTGTCCACCGGCAGCGGTGATGAGTTCAACGGTCTGCGCGGCCGGATCTCCGTCAATGTCGTTAACGACCACGCACGCCCCATCGCGGGCTAGCCGCAGCGCCGTAGCACGACCGATTCCTCGACCAGCACCGGTGACAATCGCCACTCGATCATTCAGAGCCGACATCACTGCCCCTTCATTCGCGCGCGATCAACCGATCTGCACTTCGAGAGTATTCGCTGCCCTGACGCTAGTGCAGAACTGGGGTTCAACAGAACCACCGTTGAGCAATGCCTCGCATCGGATATGCAAAACGGCCGCCCCATGGGACGGCCGTTTACGCAGATCTGGATGACCCTTAGCGGGTTTCCTTGTGCACGGTGTGCGAGTTGCAGCGCGGGCAGTGCTTGTTCATCTCAAGACGATCTGGGTCGTTACGACGGTTCTTCTTGGTGATGTAGTTGCGCTCTTTGCACTCCTGGCACGCCAGGGTGATCTTGGGGCGAACGTCGCTCTTGGCCACGGGAGTGCCTTTCTTCGTTACGGGTCGTGCATTAACGGGCTATTCGTGCGGGTCGTACTCTTCGGTCGTACTTGTAGCGGAGGCCGGACTTGAACCGGCGACACAGCGATTATGAGCCGCTTGCTCTACCAGGCTGAGCTACCCCGCCGAGGTCCGGATACTTGTGAAAAGACTCCGGTATTGCGAGCCCCCATACGGAATCGAACCGTAGACCTTCTCCTTACCATGGAGACGCTCTGCCGACTGAGCTATGGGGGCCTGAAGCCTTAGAAGGGTACCCGGTAAGGCAACGTTCCACCAAAACGAGATCCCGTTGTGCCCCCGAACGGGCGTAGCGACCACCATTCCCGCAGACTAAGCCTATGGCTACATCACACGCGAGATGGACGCACGACAGCATTCCAGACCAGTCTGGTAGGCGGATTTTGGTCACCGGCGCAAATTCCGGGCTTGGTTTCGTAACCGCCCGCGAGCTAGCCCGGCACGGTGCAACCGTCCTGATGGCCGTACGTGATCGGCAGCGGGGAGAACAGGCCCGAGTCGACATTCTCAACGACCTCGGCGGAGTTGCGGATGTCTACGTGGTGCCACTGGACTTGGCAGATCTGGCCTCCGTTCGGGCCTTGGTAACCCAACTTGCGGGCACACAACTCGATGTTCTGATCAACAATGCGGGCATCATGGCCATCCCACGGCAATTGACCGTAGATGGCTTTGAGCGCCAACTCGGTACCAATCACCTCGGACATATGGCGCTTACCCTGGGGTTGCTACCGAATCTCATGGTCACCGGAGGTAGTGGAGCCACAACGCGCGTCGTCACCGTCTCAAGCGGCGCCCACCGGCTCGGAAAGATCGATCTGGACGATCTCATGGGGGTTCGTTCTTACAAGCCCTGGCGGGCGTATGGGCAAAGCAAATTGGCCAACCTGCTGTTCACTCTCGAACTCCAGCGCCGACTCGACGACATTCACGCCCCCGTCAATGCGTACTGCGCTCACCCGGGTTACGCCGACACGAATCTCCAGTCGGTCGGACCGGCCATGCGTGGCGACAAGCGCGGACAGTCGATGATGACCTGGGCCAACGAGAAGTTAGCCCAACCGGCCGCCATGGGTGCCCTGCCGACGTTGTACGCGGCGACCGAACCCGGAGTTCCGGCCGGGGCCTTCATCGGCCCTGACGGCTTCATGGAGCAGCGCGGCTACCCAACTGTGGTGACACCCAATTCGGCCGGCAGAGACACCCAGATGGCCCGCGCACTTTGGACGGCGAGCGAGGCACTGATCGGCATGACCTTCCTGCAGGCAATTGCCGCCGGCGACGCCTCGGCGTAATCAACGCCAGAAACGGCGAAGGGGCCCGGCCTAAGCCGAGCCCCTTGACGTGGCGGGTCCAGGATTCGAACCTGGGAAGCTTTCGCGACGGATTTACAGTCCGCTCCCATTGGCCGCTCGGGCAACCCGCCATGCCGCACTAATGCAGCCCGTGAAGGATACAAGGTAGAGCACCGTGGATGAAATCCAGCATCCAACTAGCACTCACCTGGGCCAGTCAGCGCGGCGATATCATCGTTGATCTGAGGTCACCGCAACCACAAATAACTCACCAGATGCGCGATGATCTAGTTCAATGTCCTCATTCCCAACGGGAATGCGGACGGTTCGGTTCGAACGTAAACGCACGGCGCTTAAGGAGCCCCACTCGTGGCAGATAGCAGTTTCGACATCGTCAGCAAGGTCGATCGGCAAGAACTCGACAACGCCTTGAACCAAACGGCTAAAGAGCTTGTCCAGCGATTTGATTTCAAGGGCACTGACGCCACGATCGAGTGGAAGGGCGAACTAGCCGTCGAGCTCACAGCGTCCACCGAAGAGCGAGTTGCCGCAGCCCTGGAGGTGTTCCGCGACAAGTTGGTCAAGCGTCAAATCTCGTTGAAGTCCCTGACCGCCAGCGATCCACGCGCGTCGGGCAAGGAGTACAAGATCTCCTGCACGTTCGCCGCTGGCATCAGCCAGGAGCAGGCTAAGAAGCTTGGCAAGATCATCCGCGACGAGGGCCCCAAGTCGGTCAAAACTCAGGTTATGGGCGAAGAACTGCGCGTCACATCCAAGAGTCGTGACGACCTTCAGGAAGTTCAAAACCTCGTTCGTGGTTCGGATTTGGACTTCGCCGTTCAGTTCGTCAACTACCGCTAGCCAGGTCCTGCGTCTGCTCTGTCGCCGCGGCACCCCACGACGACAGGGTGTCGCGCTCGATCAGCAAGTCGGCAGGTTCTTGCCCCGCAAAGCGATACTCCGGCGACCACGCCAACGCATCGAACGGGCACACATCGATGCAGATACTGCAGAACATGCACGTTGAAAAATCGATGGCAAAGCGATCGAGGACGTTCACTTGCCGGTCGCGTCCGCGCGGCTCTGTCGCCGGAATCGTCTCTTTATGTCCTTCAATGTGAATGCACCAGTCGGGGCACTCACGAGCGCAGAGCATGCACACGGTGCAGTTTTCTTCGATCAGAACGATCGACCCCCGTGATCGTGCGGGTGCAGTCGGGATCGGGTCGGTCATGGGGTCACCGGCGTTTCATCGTCATCCATCGACCATTCTGCGAGTACACCCGGCGGCAGTGATTTACGACGGGTTCGAGGCCGGGCGTTCGGATCAGCCGGCTCAACCTCACCCGGCCACGGCTGGTTAACCCGTGGGTTCAGCGCGTAGCTCTTCAGGAGTGGATGGCCCTGAAAGTCATCTGGTAACAACATATGTCGCGGATCAGGATGACCATCAAACGCCAGTCCAAACATCTCCGCGCTCTCACGTTCATGCCAGTTTGCGCCGGGGTAGATGGAGGTGAGCGTGGCAAGGGATCCCACGCTAGGCACGTGGGTTCGAATGAAGAGTCCATGAACTACTGAGGGCGCACACAGATGCACCAGCACATCGAGCTGATAGTCATGAACGTATGCGGTGAGGAAGTCGAAGTAGTGCAACCCAGCGGTGTTGGCGGAGTCGGCAGCCGAGGCCCAATGATCCACAGCCACATCAATAATGAGCTCGCCCCCGATGGGGTCCACGCACGAAGTACTCAATAGTCGCAACGGTTCTAAGGCACGCAGCGCAACTGACGCTGCGGAGACCTCATCAGTTATCGGGGTCATGTTGGCACCTGCGTCGAGTCAACCAACTGCGACAACCCATGCAGAAGTGCCTCCGGTCGAGGGGGGCAGCCCGGCACGAACACATCAACCGGGATCACATCGCTGATCCCTTTCACTACTGAATACGAATCCCAGTAGGGACCACCACTTGCCGTACACGCACCGAACGACATCACTTTGGTGCCCTTCGGCATAGCCTCAAACATCGAGGTCACCAGCGGTGCAATCTTGGTAGTACACGTGCCTGACACGACCAAGACCGACAAAGAGTTCGGATCTGCGGGGACATCTGAACTAGGTTCCTGCGCGACGTCGAGTGCCTCACCCCACTGCTCAAGTGCACTCGCATACTCAATCGAGCAACAGGCAAGCCCGGCGTTGACGACCGCAATGCGGTACACCCGGTCGTGGGTAATCGTGAGGTACTCAACGGGAAGCGATGCATCAAAGGTGAGCCCCGGCAATCCGAGATTTACTACCTCCGACATACGCACCTCCTATGAGTTACCGCCGCTCAACTGATCAGACAGTGACATCACCGGATCGCTACGGTGCTGCCCGCAGCCAGCCTAGTGACCTGAATCACCCGATCCGAATCCCCCGCCATACAAAATTCGGGTCAAAATTGCCCTTAAGAAAATGCCAGTCAGGGTCGACTGACAACCAGAGGCTGCAGCTGCAGCCATGTACACATGATCTGACAGGTCTGTGAGGCGATCGGCGTGACCAAGGAAGTTGTCCAACTCGATCAGGTGATCATCCGCTTTGCCGGTGACTCGGGCGACGGTATGCAGTTGACCGGTGATCAGTTCACCTCGCGCACAGCTGAGTTTGGAAATGATCTATCCACTCTGCCTGACTTCCCAGCAGAGATTCGCGCACCAGCGGGCACCCTGCCGGGAGTATCGGCTTTTCAGTTGCACTTCGCCGATCACGAGATCATGACTCCAGGCGACTCACCTAACGTCTTGGTGGCGATGAACCCGGCCGCGCTCAAAGCCAATATCAAGGATCTTCCGCGCGGCGCAGATCTGATCTTGAACACTGATGAATTCACCTCACGCAATCTGGCCAAGGTGGGTTACGACACCAATCCCCTTGATGACGGCTCACTCGACTCATTTCGCGTGCATCCCATTGCGTTGACCTCGCTCACTGTCGAGGCGCTCAAGGATTTCGATCTCGGCAAGAAAGAAGCCGAGCGGGCAAAGAACATGTTCGCCCTCGGGATGCTGTCGTGGCTTTATCACCGCCCGACAGAAGCGACGATCGAATTCCTCGGCAACAAGTTCGGGCGTACCCCGGAGATTCTTGCTGCGAACATCGCGGCATTCGAGGCGGGCTGGTCATACGGAGAAACGACGGAGGAATTCTCCGTCCAGTACGAGATTCGCCCAGCTCGCATGAAGCCAGGAAGGTACCGCAACATCTCTGGCAACGTGGCACTGTCGTATGGCCTCATCGCCGCATCCGAACGAGCCGGTATTCCGTTGTACCTGGGTAGTTACCCCATCACACCAGCGTCCGAAATCCTGCATGAACTGAGTAAACACAAGAACTTTGGCGTCATGACCTTCCAAGCTGAAGATGAGATCGCCGGAATCGGCGCAGCTCTAGGTGCCTCCTACGGAGGCATGATCGGCGTCACGACAACCTCTGGGCCAGGTGTAGCACTCAAGTCAGAAACAATCGGCTTGGCGGTTGCACTCGAACTGCCGCTGGTGATCGTCGACGTTCAGCGCGGTGGCCCCTCCACTGGTCTTCCTACCAAGACCGAGCAGGCCGATCTTCTCCAAGCGATGTTCGGACGTAATGGCGAGGCACCAGTACCGATCGTTGCGCCATGCTCCCCAGCCGATTGCTTCAATGCTGCAATCGAGGCCGTGCGCATCGCCACGACGTACCGCACGCCGGTGTTCCTGCTATCGGATGGTTACCTGGCCAATGGTTCTGAGCCATGGCAGATTCCCAGTATCGAATCACTACCCGACTTAACCGTGCAGTTCGCCAGCGAGCCAAACCACACCAACGACGACGGCAGCATGGATTTCTGGCCGTTCATCCGTGATCCCGAAACATTGGCACGGCCATGGGCCGTGCCCGGTACGCCGGGTCTCGAACATCGCATTGGTGGTATCGAGAAGGCTGATGGCAGCGGAAACATCTCCTACGACGCAGCCAACCACGACAAGATGGTTCGTTTGCGGCAGGCCAAGATTGACGGCATCGACGTTCCCGACGTCGTCGTTGACGATCCGTCAGGTGACGCGCGCGTGTTGCTACTGGGCTGGGGTTCCACATTCGGACCGATCGGCGCGGCCGTTCGCCGGGTGCGTTCCGAGGGCTTGCCCGTAGCCGAAGCCCACCTGCGTCACCTCAACCCGTTCCCCAAGAATCTCGGCGAGGTTCTCAAGGGTTACGACAAGGTCGTGATTCCAGAAATGAATCTGGGCCAATTGGCACTTCTGATTCGAGGCAAATACCTCGTCGATGCAATCCCCTACAACCAAGTGCGCGGACTACCGTTCAAAGCGGAGGAACTCGCCGGAGTGATCAAGGATGTGATCGCCAGTGTCTGAGGCAGTTGATCTCGGCTTCCCCTCGCTTCGGCTGGTCCCCAAAACCGAAGCACCGCAAACCGCCAAAGACTTCAAGACAGATCAAGAGGTTCGTTGGTGCCCCGGTTGCGGTGACTATGCGATCCTCGCCGGTGTTCAAAGCTTCATGCCTGAATTGGGCCTGAAGAAGGAGAACATCGTGTGGATCTCCGGTATCGGCTGTTCGAGCCGCTTCCCGTACTACATGAACACATACGGCATGCATTCGATCCATGGTCGCGCCCCGGCTATTGCATCGGGTCTGGCGATGACCCGTCCAGACCTGTCCGTATGGGTTGTCACCGGTGACGGAGACGCACTGTCCATCGGCGGTAATCACTTGATGCATGCGTTGCGGCGCAACGTAAACCTGAAGATTTTGTTGTTCAACAACCGCATCTACGGCTTGACCAAAGGCCAGTACTCGCCCACGTCCGAGTTCGGCAAAGTCACCAAGTCCACTCCGCTCGGCTCCCTTGACTACCCTTTCAACCCCGTCTCATTCGCACTAGGCGCCGAAGCATCCTTCGTTGCACGGACGATCGATTCAGATCGTAAGCACCTCACCGAGACACTTCGAGCGGCCGCACTCCACGAGGGAACAGCACTCGTTGAGATCTACCAGAACTGCAACATCTTCAATGACGGCGCCTGGGATCCGCTGAAGGATTCTGACCATCGCGATTCGCTCACGTTCCGTCTTGAGCATGGAAAGCCGATCACCCTGGTCGACGGGTCACGCGGTGTGTACCGAGCAGAGGACGGCACCCTGCAGATCGCCGACGTGGACGAAGTCGGACGCCGCTCCCTGCTGATTCACGACGCACATGCCGCAGATCCATCAGTTGCCTTCGGCCTATCACGGCTGTCTGATCCGCTCAGCCTGGCCAACACTCCGATCGGCGTTTTCCGCGATGTGAAGCGAGCCACCTACGACGAGATGTTCCAGGCGCAGTTACACAAGGCACAGGAAGGTGGTCGGGGTGACCTTGCCGCCTTAATCGCTGGTAAAGACACCTGGGAGATTGCGCCTTAGATGGGCATGATCGCTGCCCGGCACAGGTGGGCCGGTTCGTTCTCACCAGCACGACAGCGTACGGTCATCACATGAGCACCCAGGCGGGCAATAGCGAGGCCGCGAGCGTCGAGGCCGCGTCACAGCATCGACTCGGGTTGATCTTCGGGGTTGCCGCATACAGCCTGTGGGGACTGTTCCCGCTCTATTGGTCGCGCCTAGAGCCAGCAACCCCACTTGAAATTCTGTGCGATCGATTCGTGTGGTCACTGGTCTTTCTCGTGATTCTCATGACAGTCACCCGCACCTGGTCACGGTTGAGTCCCGTTCTGGCTAGTCGTCGCTCGATGCTTTTACTCGCCGTGGCAAGTGTGTTGATCGGCATTAACTGGGGTCTATACATCTGGGCAGTGGCCAATAAGCACGTCGTAGAAGGGGCACTCGGCTACTTCATCAACCCGCTGGTTCTTGTGGTTGTAGGCACCGTTTTCCTCGGCGAAAAATTACGTACTTTGCAGTGGGTGGCCGTCGGGTTAGCTGTGCTCGCCGTCGTCGTCACGACGATTGGTTACGGCCGGCTGCCATGGATCGCCCTGATTTTGGCCTTCTCATTCGCTGGCTACGGCGTCATCAAGAAGGTTGCAGACGTCGATCCGATTGCCAGCCTGACGATCGAGACCACCTATGTCTCTCCCTTATGTCTTGGCTACCTCGTCTGGCTCGCTTCGTCCAACTCCCTAGTCTTCGGGCATTCGTCGACGCGGGAGACACTCTTACTCGCTGGTGCCGGAGTGGTGACCGCCGTTCCGCTATTGCTGTTCAGCGGCGCGGCAATCCGCATTCCGCTCTCGACGATGGGATTGCTGCAATACCTGACGCCGAGTATTCAATTCTTCCTCGGCATCTTCTTAATGAATGAGCACATGTCACCGGTGCTACTTACCGGATTCCTGATCGTGTGGGCCGCACTGGCGCTGTTCACGTTCGATAGTTTGCGCCACGGTCAGCGAACCCGCTCTATGCGAACCCCGCACACAATCGCCGATGACGTTGAGGCACCGATCTAGGGGCCATCCGGCGGTGAATCAGTTGCTGCGGTCTACAACGACATCGCACATCATCGAGAGTGCGTCGGTGGCTGGACCTGCGGGCAGTTTCGAAAGTTCGGAACGCGCCTGTTCAGCCCACTGAACAAGAACTTCACGAGCCTGCACCATGGCCGACGACTCACGTAGCAGGGTCAACGCCTCGGAGTGCAATTCGTCATCGGTGATGGGACCAGAGAGCAGCTCGCGCAGGCGCGCATCCGTGGGATCCGTTCCAGCCAGAGCGATAAGCACCGGAAGGGTGCGGATCCCCTCGCGTAAGTCCGTGCCGGGAGTCTTACCTGATTCAGAAGATTCGCTAGCAATGTCGAGCAAGTCATCTGATAACTGGAACGCGACGCCAAACTTTTCGCCATAGGCCGAGATTGCCTCAGCAACCTGCGGCGAGGCTCCCGAGGTCATTGCACCCATTCGTCCCGCAGCCGCGATGAGAGACCCAGTTTTGCCAGCCAACACATCGAGATGATGTGCGATGGCATCCTCGCCAGCCGAAGGGCCCACTGTTTCGCGAATCTGACCCGTGCAGAGCCGCTCGAAGGTGCGAGCCTGAAGACGCACGATATCCGTACCAAGATCCGCAGCAATATCCGCCGCCCGAGCGAAGAGGAAATCACCGGTCAGGATCGCGACCGTGTTGTCCCAACGGGCATTTGCCGACGGTGCACCGCGACGTAAAGGTGCTTCGTCCATGACGTCATCGTGATACAACGTGGCCAGGTGCGTGAGCTCTGCTACGACTGCACCGGGTACGTTACCCGCCGCCGACGCATCGCCATATTGGGCGGCAACAAGCGCTAGCAGTGGACGAAATCGCTTTCCACCGGCATTGATCAAATGCTGCGAGGTCTCGGTGACGAACGGGTAGTCACTTCGCACTGCTGCGATCAGCGCATGTTCAACCTCGTCAAGACCTTCACGAAGGTCTTGAGCAAGCTCTGGATCTACGTCCGACAACCCAAAAGGAAGGGCATCGCTCATGACGATCTACCTTCCTACATCTACTAGCGAATGAACAGGCCGGCTTGGTTCGCCAAGTCCAAGATGAGCTGGGGAACCAGACCGATCACGAGGGTCAGACCAACGCTGATGGTGATCGCCAACGTCGTGAAACCACTCGGTACTACAACGCTAACGCTGTCGTCTGCAATCGGCTCGTTGAAGAACATCAGCACGATCACTCGAACGTAGAAGAATGCCGCAACGGCACTCGCGATCAAGCCAATAATGACCACAGGAGTAGCTCCACCAGCAATACCCGCGGTGAATACCGCGAACTTACCGGTGAAACCAGACGTTAGTGGAATACCGGCAAAAGCCAAGAGGAACAGGGCAAATGCGCTTGCCACGATCGGTGCTTTTCGTCCCAACCCGGCCCATTGAGAAAGATGTGACGCCTCACCCGTGCTGTCACGAACCAGCGTCACGATAGCGAAGGCACCGATCGTTGCAATTCCGTAGGCGACCAGATACACCATCGTGCCACTCAGACCCGCCTGGTTCGTCGCGATCACACCGACCAGCATGAAGCCGGCCTGGGCGATCGAGGAGTATGCAAGCATGCGCTTGATATCGGTCTGGGTTAGCGCGAACAGTGTGCCAACGATCATCGTGAGTGCCGCGACGACGTACATCATCGGACGCCAATCCCAGCGGATTCCACCGAGAGCGACGTACATGATGCGCAGCAGCGCGCCGAATGCAGCGACCTTGGTACATGCCGCCATGAATCCGGTGATCGGAGTTGGCGAGCCCTGATACACATCCGGAGTCCACTGATGGAAGGGCACCGCACCGATCTTGAATAGCAATCCGACGCTCACCAGCGCCGTAGCTGTAACCACGAGCCACATCGAACTTGCATTTGCAGTGAGCGCATCGGAAATCGCCGAGAGATCGACCGAGCCGGCGTACCCATAGAACAGCGCCATGCCGTAGAGGAAGAAAGCCGACGAGAAGGCGCCAAGCACGAAGTACTTCAACGCCGCTTCCTGAGAAAGCAATCGACGACGACGAGCAAGACCGGCCATGATGTAGAGCGGCAGCGACAGAACCTCAAGGGCAACGAACATCGTCAAGAGGTCAGCCGAGGCTGGAAACAGCAGCATGCCACCGACACTGAACAAGAACAGGGGCCACACCTCGGTCTGCAACCATCCGAGCTGTGTGAACGCCAACTCATCGGCGGAGCCAGGCAACGCCGATGCGCGCGGGGCGAAGGCATCACCTAGTGGATCGACTTGGCGTTCGGCCATTACTAGAGCGGCGATAAAGGCCAATACGAGGATCGACCCTTGCATGAACAGAGTCGGACCGTCCACAGCAACCGAACCCATAGCCGCAATGTGCTGGGTGCCACGAATCATCACCACGGCAGCAAACGAGGCAGCGAGCCCAGCAAACACCAAGACGAGTTGAATGCCCCGACGCCATTCGCGCGGGGCAAATGCCTCGACCAAGAGTGAGACGACTGCTACGCCGAAAATGATGAGCATCGGAGCCAGCTGGCCGTACTCGAGAGTAGGCGTTTCGAAGGACGCGGCGGCGAGAAGTGAACTCATGGCTGTGTCCCTTCAGCAACCGGGGCAACTTCTGGGGCGGGGTTGCTCGCATTCACTGCGTGCATGACCCGATCAATGGCTGGGTTAATCACATCGAGTACCGGCTGCGGGTAGAAGCCGAGCACCACGATGATCACCAAAATCGGCGCGATCGCCAGCACCTCGCGGCCACGCAGATCGGTGACTCGCTCACCCACTTCGTCGGGGGTCGGTCCGGTCATGGTTCGTTGGTACATCAGCAAGATGTAGAGCGCAGCCAACACAATGCCCAAGGTGGCCACGACACCGATCCAGCGGTACCGCTCGAACGTTCCCACAAGGACCAGGAACTCAGATACGAACGATGACAAGCCCGGCAGGGCAAGTGAGGAAAGGCCCGCGACGAGGAAGGTCCCGGCCAGGATCGGCGCAACCTTCTGCACACCGCCAAAGTCTTCGATCAGGCGTGAACCCCGGCGACTAATCAAGAAGCCCGCAATCAGGAACAATGCGGCGGTACTGAACCCGTGGTTGACCATGTAGAGCGCCGAACCACTCTGGCCGCGACTCGTCATGACGAAGATGCCCAGCGCAATGAAGCCGAAGTGGCTCACGGACGTGTAGGCGATCAGGCGCTTGATATCGCTCTGGCCGATCGCCACCAGTGCGCCGTAAATGATGCCAACGACAGCCAACGCGATAACTACGGGCGTTGCCCAACGCGATGCATCTGGGAATAGCTCAAGGCAGTAGCGCAGCATTCCGAATGTGCCGACCTTATCGAGCACGCCCACCAGAAGTACGGCAGTTCCAGGGGTGGATTCTGCTGCAGCGTCAGGTAACCAGGTGTGGAAGGGGACGAGCGGGGCCTTGATCGCAAATGCGATGAAGAAGCCGAGGAACAACCACTTTTGGGTATCTGGGTCAATGTTCAGATGAGCCAAGGTCGTGAAGTCGAATGTTCCAACGCCCGTCATCCGTGCAGAAACCACATAAAGACCGATCAGCGAGGCCAGCATGAGCAAGCCGCCGAACAGTGAGTACAGCAGGAACTTCACCGCAGCGTAGTTGCGACGTGGGCCACCGTAACGACCGATGAGGAAGTAGACCGGTACCAACATCGCTTCGAAGAAGACGTAGAACAGGAACAGATCAGTGGCGGCGAATACCCCGACAATCGCTGCCTCAAGAACCAGCATCAGCGCTACGTAGCCGCGGACCGAACCCTGCGAACCATCAACATCGTTCCAGCCAGCAAGCATCACGACCGGCACGAGACAGGCCGCCATTGCAATCAGGACGAGCGCAATTCCGTCGACCCCGAGTGAGAAGTTCACTCCGAAGGCGGGGATCCACGAGAACGACTGGGTGAACTGGAAGTCAGCGGCCTGCGCCGTCACAAATTGCAATGCCATGCCCACGGTCAGGGCGAAAACGATCAACGACACGACCAGGCCGAACTGCTTGGCCAAGGCGGGCGAGTTCTTCGGAAGGAACATAACGATCGCGGCACCGATGAGCGGCACGATCAGGAGGGCTAGAAGCCATGGGAATGTTGACATGGTTACAGCCTCACCAGCACTAGAGCAACAATGACCAACGCGGCGCCACCGAGCATGGTCAGTGCGTACGACCGAGCGAAACCGTTCTGCGTGCGACGCGCTCTACCGGACAATCCGCCAAGTAGTGCAGCCGAACCGTTAACAGCACCGTCGACGACCTTATTGTCGAACCACACTAGGAACCGGGTGAGGTACTGGCCAGGGCGCATGAAGACTGCCTCGTTGACCGCATCGCCGTATAGATCTGCACGGGCGGCTTGGGTGAGCAAGCTGCCAACCGGCGCGACCTGCGGAACTGGACGTCGTGCGTAGAGGACGTAGCCGAGGGCGGCTGAGATCAAGACGATCGCCAGCGTGCCGTACTGAAGAATATTGACGTTGAAACCCAACACTGGCTCTTCGAAGCCAACCACCGGCTCAAGCCAGTTGACGATCCAGTTGTTGTGCAGGAGTAGGAATCCGCTCACGGTAGACAGCACGGCAAGAATCGATACCGGGATCATCATCATGGCTGGAGATTCATGCGGGTGTGCGTCATCGGGCCAGCGTGCTTTGCCCAGAAAGGTCATCGCGACCAAGCGCGTCATGTAGAACGCAGTGATGGCCGCACCCACCAACGTGACCAGGCCAACCAGCGTGCTGTGCGCAAACGCCGATTCAATGATCTTGTCCTTCGAGTAGAAGCCAGCGAAAGGCGGAATACCCAAGATGGCCAAGTAGCCGGCAAAGAAGGTGACGGTCGTGACAACCATGACCGTCCGCAGCGCACCGAAGCGCCGCATATTTACCTGATCATTCATACCGTGCATCACCGATCCGGCACCAAGGAACATCGTGGCCTTGAAGAAGCCGTGGGTGAGCAGGTGGAAGATGGCGAACACATATCCGATCGGTCCAAGCCCCGCAGCCAGAACCATGTAGCCGATCTGACTCATCGTCGAGCCAGCAAGGGCCTTCTTGATATCGTCCTTCGCGCAACCGATGATCGCACCCATGATCAGCGTGATGGCGCCGATGATGATGACGGCCGTTTGAGCAGTGGGCGCGGCATTGAAGATCGCGTTGGAGCGTGCGATCAGGTAGACACCAGCGGTAACCATGGTGGCCGCGTGGATCAGCGCCGACACCGGAGTGGGGCCTTCCATCGCGTCTAACAACCACGACTGCAGCGGGAACTGCGCCGACTTTCCACAGGCTGCGAGGAGTAACGCCAAGCCGATCAACGTCAGAGAGGTTTGACTCGCCTTGGGCGCACTTGCAAGAACACCTTCGAATGTCACCGAGCCGAAGGTGACGAACATCAGCATCACGGCAACAGATAGGCCGACATCGCCGACGCGGTTAACAACGAACGCCTTCTTTGCAGCAACAGCGGCAGTTTCCTTGTAGAACCAAAATCCGATCAGCAGGTACGACGCCAAACCGACGCCTTCCCAACCGACGTACAACACAAGGTAGTTGTCCGCGAGTACGAGAAGCAGCATCGCTGCGACGAAGAGATTGAGGTAGCCAAAGAACCGACGACGCTCACGATCGTGGCTCATGTAACTGACGGAGTAGATGTGGATCAGAGTTCCGACGCCAGTGATGAGCAGGACAAAAACCATGGATAGCTGATCGATACGCAGATCAAATGGAACCTGAAAACTACCGACCGAAATCCACTGGAAGAGATGCTGGGTGAAGGCTCGGTTTCCGCCGCTCTCCTGCATCATCTTTAAGAAGATCGAAACCGCGATCGCGAAGGAACCGAGCGACATAAGAACGCCAACCCAATGTCCCCAGGCATTTGTGCGACGACCAAGTAGCAGCAAGATGGCCGCGCCTAGAAGAGGCAGGGCAATCAGCAGCCACATCTGAGTGAAGGTGCCAGTGGCAGCTGCAGCAGAGATCTCCCCTGCAGCTGGCGCTAGGGCGCCTGAGAACGGTGACACGTTTACAGACCCCTTAGTACTTCAGCAGGTTGGCTTCGTCGACCGAAGCCGATCGGCGGGTACGGAAAATCGTCATGATGATGGCCAATCCGACAACAACTTCGGCGGCCGCAACAACCATGACGAAGAATGCAATGACCTGACCATCGAGGTTGCCGTTGATCCGAGAGAAGGAGACGAAAGCCAAGTTGCAGGCATTGAGCATCAACTCAACGCACATGAACATGACGATCGCATTGCGGCGCACCAGCACACCGACTGCACCCAAACTGAACAGGATCGCCGAAAGGTATAGGTAATTAGCCGGATTCACGATTCGTCCTCCTTGGTGACGGGGATGATCGCCCCGCCAGCAGCAAGAGCATTGACGCGAAGGGTGTCTTCGTGATCGACGCCAACAGCCGCGCTTACACCACGAAGTGGTTCGGGAACCGAACGATCGGTGGGCTGACCATCTGGAAGTAGGCCAGGAGTTCCAACGGCGTTGTGCAGGGCATAGACACCAGGGCCGGGCAGATTCTGCGGCTCACCCGAACGAACGCGGTCCTGTGACTGTTCACGCTGCGTCTTTCGTGGGGTGTGACGCTCACGATGAGCCAACACCATCGCACCCAAGGCTGCGGTGATGAGCAACGCCGAGGTAACTTCGAATGCAAGGAGGTAGCGATCGAAAATGAGGTGCGCGATGCCCTCAACATTGCCGCCGTCGGTGGCGTTCGCACCATCGATACCAACGGCAAGGTTCACCGACACATTACCGATGGCCGCAAACAACAGGACACCAAAACCGATGGACAGAACAAGGGCGGCAATTCGTTGACCCTTAAGGGTTTCAACAAGCGATTCGGTACTGTCCACACCGATCAGCATGAGCACGAATAGGAACAGCATCATGACAGCGCCGGTGTAGACGACAATCTGCGCCATACCCAAGAACGGCGCACCTTGGGTGATGTAGAGAACCGCCAACGAAATCATCGTCGCCGCGATGAACAGCGCACTATGAACTGCTCGTCGCGACACCAACATCCCGACCGCACCAACAACAGCGACCAGCGCACAGACCCAAAAGACAATCTGCTCACCGGTGCTCCCGGTCTGGTCGACCGCAGCTAACAGGCCGCTCACGATACGGCCTCCTCATCAGCATCTTCCGAGATCCATGTACCCAAACGGCGGGCCTCAGCTTCGCCAGACTGAACTGCAGCAGCACCGAGCACGTTGCCGAGGTAATAATCGGTCTCCGTCGTGCCCGGATACATCTGATGGGGCGGCATGGCCATGCCAGCAAGAAGGGGGCCGAGCAGATCTTCCTTCTCGTAAATCAACTTCGCACGCGAATCATCGGCGAGTTCGTACTCGTTCGTCATCGTTAGCGCACGAGTAGGGCACGCCTCGATGCACAGGCCGCACAGGATGCAGCGTAGGTAGTTGATTTGGTAAACCCGCCCGTAACGCTCACCAGGGCTGTAACGCTCTTCATCAGTGTTTGGGGCGCCCTCAACGAAGATTGCGTCAGCAGGGCACGCCCATGCACACAGTTCGCAACCGATGCACTTCTCGAGGCCATCAGGATGCCGATTGAGTTGATGACGTCCGTGGAAGCGAGGCGCAGTGGGCGTCTTTTCCTCGGGGTAGTACTCGGTGTTCGGCTTCTTGAACATCTGCCTGAACGGAACGGCAAAACCGCGGAAGAACCGCCGCTCGTCACTCATTGCGGTCTCCTTCATCTTCGTGCGCGGGCGATTCAACAGTTGCTTCAACCGCAGTTGCTGGGACGGTCGCAGGTGCGCGACGAGTAAAGGTGAACTCTTGACCAGGCAGCGGCGGAACTGGGTAGCCACCGGCGTACGGTTCGAACGCCGGCTCGACGATCTCTTCCTCCGCTGGACGACGAAGGTCAAGCAAGAAGGCGATAGCGGCGATCGCGAACAGGACAACGCCGAGCCAGATCAACGTGGTACGCAAATCCGTCCCGTACTCATTGCGGATTCCACGCCACGTTGACACAAGCAGGATCCACACGATCGAGATCGGGATCAGAACCTTCCAACCGAACCGCATGAACTGGTCGTAGCGCAGGCGGGGCAGAGTGCCGCGCAGCCACACAAATACGAACAGCATCACCATGATCTTGCCGAGGAACCACAGGATCGGCCACCAACCTTCATTGGCACCGGGCCATACGGTTGAAATCGGTGCAGGTGCACGCCAACCGCCGAGGAACAGGGTGATCGCCACTGCCGAAACGTTGATCATGTTGACGTATTCCGCCAAGAAGAACATCGCCCAGCGAAGGCCGGAGTACTCAGTGTGGAAACCAGCCACCAATTCACCTTCGGCCTCAGGCAGGTCGAAGGGAGCGCGGTTCGTTTCACCGACCATCGAGATCAGGTAGATCACAAACGAAGGCAGCAGCAGGACGGCGTACCACCAGTCCGTCTGACCGGCGACGATTTGTGACGTCGACATCGATCCGGCGTAGAGGAACACAGCGACAAACGAGAGCCCCATCGCGATTTCGTACGAGACCATTTGCGCACTTGATCGAAGTCCACCAAGAAGTGAGTACGTCGATCCACTCGACCAACCAGCTAGCACGATGCCGTAAATGCCAATTGAGGCAATGGCCAGAATGTAGAGCGTTGAGACGGAGAAATCCGTGAGCTGAAGCGGCGTCGAGACACCAAAGATGCTGACGACCGGCCCCAGCGGAATCACTGCGAAGACGAGCATTGCCGCCGCAGCCGCAATCATCGGCGCAAGTAGATAAACCACCTTGTCCGCGTTCGCCGGAGTGATGCCTTCTTTCAACGCGAGCTTGATTCCGTCAGCAAGTGGGACGAGCAAACCGAACGGCCCTGCTCGGTTGGGCCCAACGCGCTGCTGCATCCGTGCGACAACGCGACGTTCAAACCACGTCGTGAAAAGGGTGAGGAGAACCAGTCCGATGAACAGTGCGAGCGCTTTGAGAATCACCAACCACAGCGGGTCGTGGCCGAACAGCGCTAGATCGCCATACTGCGGCGTCGTCGGATTCACTCGGCACCTCCGCTGATGTGGACTACGTCGCCCTGACCCACGCCGAGTTCAGAACGCAGCGATGATCCCTGCGAATTCAGCGGCATCCAGATAACGTCATCGGGCATATCGGTAATCGTGACGGGCACGTCGATCGAGCCAACCGGCGTTGACACTACGACAACGTCCGAAGCACCAATCGCGTCGGCAGTAGCTCGCGAGATCCGGGCCACGACCGGACGTGCCGTCGCCGCCAAGTAGGGATCGCCCTCTTGAAGTACGCCACGGTCAAGCAGCGGACGCCAGGTTGCAACAACCACATCACCGGACGCAAGCTCGTGACCCTCAACAATGTCTGAGTCAGCCAGCTCGGCGCGAGCACCCGCCCACGGACCAATGCGACGGAACTCGGCACGAATTTCAGCGATGTCTCCACGTCCGAAATCAACACCCATGTCGCGGGCGATCATCGAAAGGACTCGTGAGTCCGACATCGTCAACGCTTCACGAAGGACCTGGCCGAACGTCTGCGTGCGACCTTCCCAGTTGGTAAAGGCTCCAGCCTTCTCGGCCGCGGCGGCCACCGGGAGGACGACGTCAGCGCGCTGAGTCACCTCAGAGTGACGCTGTTCCAACGAGACTACGAATGGCACAGAATCGACAGCAGCAAGGAACGCGGCCGGATCAGCAAGGTCACCTGCTTCAACACCGGCGATGAGTAGCGAGGTGATGCTTCGCTCGACCTTGGCAGGATCCGGAGCTGCGGCGATTGCCTCGTTGTCGGCGTGAACGGTGGCCACAATCTGCGTCAGCGACTGCCCAACCGCGGGTAATGCGTCAACGTCAACGCCCCACTCGGCGGCTACCTGAGCGCGGGCCTGATCGTTGTCAATCGGACGTCCACCCGGAAGAAGTCCAGCCATAGCACCTGAATCGAGAGCACCTCGTTCACCGGCTCGACGTGGAATCCACGCAATGCGAGCACCGGTTGCCGCTGACAGCGCAGCTACTGCGGTCAAGGTGCCCGGTGTCTGCGCGGCACGCTCACCGACCAGGATGACCGCACCGGATTCGCGCAGGAGGCGGGAGGTTTCAGCTGCCTGATCAGAGGCGGTGTTGTCGGTCAACGTGGCGAGCACTGTCGGCTGAGCACCTGGGGCTGTGACGAGCAGCGAACCATTGAGTTTGGTGAGACCCGCCGAGGCAAACGGTGCAATGGAGGCCACCCGCACTCCACGACGCAAACCTTTACGCAGACGCAGGAACACAATCGGTGATTCATCTTCAGGTTCGAAGTCAACGAGCAAGACAACCGGCGCCTTCTCAAGATCAGCGTAGGTTGGTCCGTCGAAACGACCCGCAACATGAGCAGCCAGGAAGCCCGCTTCCTCCTGCGTTGCAGCACGAGCCCGGAAATCAATGTTGTCGGTGCCAAGAATCACTCGGGCAAACTTCGCGTACGAGTAAGCATCTTCAACGGTGAGACGGCCACCGGTGAACACCGCCGAACCGGAGCCAGATGCCTTCAAACCAGCGGCCGCAATGGCAATCGCCTCGGGCCACGACGCGGCAACGAGTTCACCTGTTTCATCGCGAACGAGGGGGTGTTCGATGCGACCGTCGGTTTGGTAGCCGAAAGCGAAGCGTCCCTTATCGCAGTTCCATTCCTCATTGACCTCTGGGTTGTCCCAGGCCTGACGACGAAGAACGGTTGAACGACGCACATCAGTGCGCAGTCCACAACCTGATGCGCAGTGCTCACAGATCGTCGGAGTTGAAACGAGGTCGAACGGACGCGAGCGGAACCGGTACTTCGCACTCGTGAGTGCGCCCACCGGGCAGATCTGCACAGTGTTGCCGGAGAAGTATGAGTCAAAGGGTGAATCGTCACCGATTCCGACCTGCTGCTTGGCACCACGTTCGAGCAGATCAATGAAGGGATCACCAGCGATTTGCTCGGCGAAGCGCGTGCAGCGCGCGCACGACACACAGCGTTCACGATCAAGCAGAATCTGCGCAGAGACATTGATGGGCTTGGGGAATGTGCGCTTCACACCATCAAAACGAGACTCGCCGCGACCATTGGCCATGGCCTGATTTTGAAGCGGGCACTCGCCACCCTTATCGCAGATCGGGCAGTCGAGCGGGTGGTTGATCAGGAGGAACTCCATCACTCCCTTTTGTGCTTCGTCAGCGATCTGCGAGGTGAGTTGAGTGCGGACCTTCATCCCCTCAGTAACGGTGATTGCGCACGCAGGCTGGGGCTTTGGTTGGCCTTCAATTTCGACCAGACACATCCGACATGCCGCGACGGGATCGAGCAGCGGGTGATCGCAGAATCGAGGAACTGCAACACCAAGCTGCTCGGCGACACGAATCACCAAGGTGCCCTTTGGCACGTTCATCTCAATACCGTCGATGCTGACGTTAACCCCGTCAGTTGGCTGGGCTGCGGGAGTCGCTGCGCCCGTGGTTGTGACAGTCATCAGGCCATCGCTCCGGTAAATACGGTCGAGGCGACCGGGTCAAAGAGTTCATGTGCAGGTGTATGAGTACCTGCGATGAACTCGTCGCGGAAGTAACGCAAGGCAGGTGCGTAGGGCGTCGAGGCTGCGTCGCCGAGAGCGCAGAACGAACGGCCGGCAATCTGCTTGCAGATCTCGTCAACCTTGTCGATATCGGTTTCGGCTGCCTTCCCATGCTCGAAACGCTCAAGCAACTGATCGAGCCAGAAGGTACCTTCGCGACACGGTGTGCACTTACCGCACGACTCATGCTTGTAGAAGTGAATCCAACGACTGATGGCACGCACAACGCTCGTCGTCTCATCGAAGACCATCGGTGTACCAGTGCCCAGCATGGTGCCAAGGGCTCCCATGTCTTCATAGGTGAGGGGGGTGTCGAGATGCTCTGGCATGAGCATGGGGACGGATGACCCGCCTGGGATCCAGAACTTCAGCTCATGGCCCTTGCGCACCCCACCGGCGTACTCCAATAGCTCGCGCATCGTCGTGCCAAGTGGCGCCTCGTAGATACCAGGCCGTTCAACGTGACCCGAAACGGCAAATAGCTTGAAACCAGGGCTCTTTTCAGTGCCGAACTGCTTGAACCACTCGGCACCATTGCGAACGATCGTGGGGATGTTCGCGATGGTCTCTACGTTGTTGATGACCGTGGGCGACGCATAAAGACCAGCAACTGCCGGGAACGGCGGCTTAAGCCGCGGTTGACCACGGCGGCC
>CANGPO010000005.1 GCA_947455705.1 Actinomycetota bacterium
GACGACGGCTTCGTCTGCGCGGACGCATCCGGTCGGCCGCCCCGGCCAGAGACCTACTCCACCGTCTTCCACCGCGTCGCAGCCAAGACCGGGCTGCGCCGCGTCCGGCTGCACGACCTGCGCCACACCAGCGTCACCCTGCTGCTGAACGCGGGTATACCGGTCCACGTGGTGGCCAGCATCCACGGACACGACCCGGTGATCACTCAACGGATCTACGCCCACACCCAGCACGCCGACGCCGTCGCCGCCATGGACACCCTCGACCGCATCCTCCGACGCCCACCAGGCTCCGAGAACGGTTTGTGAGAGATTGTGAGAGGCCCGGGTCGATGACCCGGGCCTCTCGACGTTCATCAGGCCTCTGACCTGCGCTGATTCTGTGGCCAGGGACGGGGTCGAACCGTCGACCTTCCGATTTTCAGTCGGACGCTCGTACCAACTGAGCTACCTGGCCGTTTTGCATCACGCCGAGCCATGGGCTCTAGCGTGCTTGCGTAGTTTACCCATGACCGGTCGATCCATGAAAACGCGGGTCGGGGCCGAGTCAGCCTCGTGAGCTACTCGGCCCCGTTTTGGCGCGGGAAGGTCACCGCTGTGAGTCCCGCCTTGATCAGTGGGCGGCGGGGACCTTCTTCTTACGTGCTGGACGTCCGTGGTCGGAAATCGTGTACCGCGCATACTCGTCGTGCATCTTTCCGGCGATCGATCGCACCTGCTGGGCGCTCGATGCCGTGCTGTTTGACGCATTGTCGCTGGTGACGGCGGCATCAACGACGGCACTGATTGCCTCGGTGATGTCGTTCACCGCGCGGGCCGCTTCGTTGAGACCGCGGTTCATATCTTGGGTCACTAGCGACTGCTCCTCGATCGCAGCAGCAATCGAAGCTTGGTAGTCGTTTACGTCCGAGACGCTCTGCGAGATTTCCCCGGCTAACGCCGACGTCTCGCGAACCTGTACCTGAATTTCAGCAACTCGCGCTGAGATGTCATCGGTGGCACTCGACGTTTGACTGGCCAGCTCTTTCACTTCATTCGCGACGACGGCAAATCCTCGCCCTGCCTCGCCGGCGCGGGCGGCTTCGATTGTCGCGTTGAGTGCCAGCAATCGCGTCTTCGTGGCGATGTCGATGATGAATTCGGTGAACTGACTGATCTGCACTGCACTTTCCTGCAGACGTTCGGTAGCCGACGCAATCGTTTGCGCTTGAACAGCTGCGTTGCTGGCAACGGAAACTGCGCGACTCGCATTCTGTGAAATCTCGCCGATGGACGCAGACAGTTGCTCGGCGCCTACGGCCACGGTGCGAACACTCTCGTTCGCCAATTCAGATGCTTCGCTAGCAATGCGCGCACGCTGCTTGGTGCTTTCGACGGCTGAGGCAACAGCGGACGCAGACGCGGCTAAGTGGTCAGCAGCCGAGGCAAGCTCGTCGCTGGTGGCCGTCCCGTCCGTCACTGATGCGCGCAGATTGTCGACCGCTTGCGACAAAGATGCAGTCAAGGTGCCAATTTCGTCGGACGATTCGTCGTCGACGGCATCGGTCAGATCCAATGCTGCGACGCGAGCGGCAGAGTCTGAAACCCGCTTAACCCTGCGTGAAATTGATAGTGCGGTGATGACCGCGAGGACGAGTGAGATAAGTGTTCCAATGATCGCGACGATCCAGATCGTGCGCGTCTTGGATTCCGCTGCGCTCGCTGTGATTGCGACGACAGCATCACTTGAGTACTGAACTGCGTCGTCTGAGAGCTTTCCAAAGTCAGTTGTGAGGGCGTTTGAGACATCTGCGTTATCCACGGTGATGGACGTAATGCCGCCGTTGATATCACCTGCGTCGTAACGCTTCTTCGCCTCGGTGCCGAAGCCGTTGTACGTGACGAGTTCAGTCTGAATCTTGTCGATCAACGCTTTCGCATCTGCGGTTGGCGCGGATGCTGCCGCGGTTGCAAGCAGGCCGGGCACGGCGTCGCGTGACTTGATCCACTGTGCATAGGTATCTGTCGCCAGTTGTTCTTGGCCTGGGACCGTTAACACTGCGAAGTACATGTTTGTCTGATCATCAGCTGTTAGCCACTCGCGGGCGGATGCGACGGAATTACTGGCGAACCCTCCTGCTGCGACGCTCGCGACTCCATCCGCGGTGCTTTGCATCGCTTCGATGGCCACGCCCGCCGTGATGACAGTGGCAAGCACTGAAACACCAGTCACCGCGAGAAGGCGATTGCGAACCGAGATATCTTTGAGGCTCAGCATGGGCGCTGAATTCCTTTCAACGGCCGATAGGAATGGCAAAGGGGTGGGATTACTGCCTAGGAGCGCAGACGCCCGAGGAATCCGCTAACTTCGTCGCGCAATGTTTCGGCCAACTGCGACAGGCCCACGAGCCCTGTTGAATCACCGCTGTGAAGATCGCCGTCAACCGCAGTTGCGATGTCGACGGTCATGCGATTCATCTCGCGAACTGTGCCGGTGATCCCGTCCAGAACAACCACAGCTTCGCCGGCGACAGCCTGAACCGCAGCCACCTGACGGCCGATATCCTCTGTGGCTGAAGCAGTTTGCTCGGCTAGTTTCTTGACCTCTGACGCAACAACCGCGAAGCCGACACCAGCCTTACCCGCGCGGGCAGCCTCAATCGTTGCGTTCAACGCGAGAAGTTTTGTTTGCGCCGCGACCTGGGCGATGGTCGTAACAACCTGCTGAATCTCCTGTGATGACTTGTTCAGTACGGCGATGGTTTGTGTGGCACTTTCGGCCTCAGTGACGGCGGCACCGGTCGACGCGGCAAGCGTGTGCGACGAGGCGCTCATCTCTGTCGAAGCTGCGGCAAGCTGCTCGGCAACAGATAGAACGGTGGATTCGAATTCGTCACTCAGTACGAGTTGCTCTTGACGACTGGTTGCCTCGCGATCGTGGGCTTGGGCCATTTGCGAACGCGCCTTGTTGATACGCACAGTGCCATCACGGAATGAGCCAGGCATTCCTCGCAGAAGCATTCGACGATGGAATCGACCCTCACTTGCCGCATCAAGTGATGCTCCGGCCTCACGGACGAACGCGTCGGAAACGTCAAGCAGATGATTGAGGTAGTTACGAACTTCTTGAATATCCGCGCCACCTTCGACCTGCGGTACGCGTGCTTCGAGGTCGCCATCAGACACTCGACGACACGTCTCTGCAATGGCGGCAATTGCAGCCTTCTCTGGCGATTGAATCGACGAAACCGAGCGTGCATGTGCCCTCATCGGACAACCTCCAGTTCTGGCTCAAGTGACCAAACCCACTCGTCGTAGGTTGGGAATCCGCTATCAGCGATGGCATTGAGAAGTACTTGTGTACCGGCCGTGATGG
The DNA here is from genome assembly GCA_947455705.1 of Actinomycetota bacterium. Lineage (GTDB taxonomy): Bacteria > Actinomycetota > Actinomycetes > S36-B12 > CAIYMF01 > Longivirga. The sequence goes on from CANGPO010000005.1 coordinate 3,356, forward strand.
CGTCCTGTGGACGACTGTGCCTGCGTTCCTCATTCAAGATCGCTTCGTACAAGGGCTGAACTTTGGCTAGGGCAGTGCGATTCGGGCTTCGTCGATTCGAGTGGTAGCCGACGATACGGCCGTCCACGGTCGAAGGCGTGACGTGAGCGAGTACCCAGTAGTAGCCGCCATCGGCGGTCATGTTCTTGACGTACGCGAAAATTTCCTGGCCGCTGGCAATGGTGTCCCACAGAAGCTTGAAGATGGTTCGCGGCATGTCGGGGTGTCGAATCATGTTGTGTGGCTGGCCGATCACATCGTTCTCGTCGTACTTCGCAACCCGCATGAAGACATCGTTAGCGTACGTAATGATGCCGCGCGTGTCGGTCTTACTCACGATGATTTCGTTGTCGGCAATGATTGTCTCGACGCCGGTTGGACGGATATCCGTAGGCTTCATCTGCGCTCCTAGCAAGCCCGAGGACCCTAGTGGGTCTGATCACCTTCCCTATCGGGTGTGCGATTCAGATTCTGAGGATTGCGCTGAACGAGTTCGGTGACGTTTGAGCGTCTAGAGCAGACGGCCGCGCTCAACGGCATCTAGTAGCCACGCCTTGGCTTCCTTCGACGGATGAGAAAGCTCGAATCCGACGATCACCTTGTCGTCAGATCCGTCAGGTCGCACGGTGCGGATGATTGCCGGCACAGGTCCAGCGGGGAGTTGCACAGTGACCGGGTTTCCCACCTCGAAGGGCGCAGCCTTGGGCAGTAAGACGGCAAGGCCTTGAGTCGAGACGTCGACAAGGCTCCCGGTTAAGGACTGGTCCGCAACGTTAACGTGCACATCAGCTGCCACTGAGACACGGATGCCCGATCGCAAGTAGGCGCGGTAAACCCATTCAGGCACTTGAATATCGAAGTGATCGTCAGTTGCGTCAGCTACGACGCTGTCCCATCGACCAGCCGCGCTGACGCAGGTGATGTATTCGCCATTCAACGGAAAGCCGATATTCGCAACCATGGGAACTAGGCGAAGAATGCCGTCGGTCGACATTGAACCTTTGCAGACGAAGCCACGGGGAGTCGAGACCGTCTGAACAGTGATGAAACTGCCAAGGACCTCACGCGGACGATCGACCATCACTGTCATTACTCCTCTGCTGCGACATTGCAACGCTGTCAATGCTACGCCTGTCACGTCCAGATCGGTCCGGGCGCTCTTGAAACTTCACCTTTCTGCCAGAGAACTTGTTCTCAGTTCTTGTCGGGTCAGTCCGATGAGCAGATGACGGAGTTTGTCGGCGCAGGGACGCGTCCATCTTGTCTACATGACGGCAAGTATTGGAGGTCCCACCGATGAGTTACGCCGACGCACTCGCGCGGATCTCGCAGATTCAGTCGCTTTTTGGGACGAACACAACTCGGCCCGCGAGCCAATCACCTTCGACAACCCCAAGCACCTCAAACGGTGTAGACGCAGCTGCAAACCCGAGTTCGGCGGGCTTTCAAGCCGCCTTGAGCGCAGCGCTTCAGGGTGCGAATGGCACCACCTCAAGTGCACTGAAGGATGCGCTCAAAGCTCTCGGGCAAGGTGGAGCGACTGCCTCCAGCTCCGCGTCGATCTCGACGCTCTCGTCGTCGAGTACCCCTGCGACGTCGAGTACCGGGGCTGACGTGGCTGGCTTAGCGAACGCGCCAACGACCCGCGCGGAAGCCATTTCGCGTTCACAACAATTTGCCGGCACTCCGACGGCATTGACACCGGTTCAACTCAAGGGCGTGTTGGCGCGCCAGGGATTTAGCGGTGAGGGCCTGCATGTGGCTTGGGCGCTGGCGATGCGGGAATCCGGCGGACAGCCCGGTGCGATCGGCCACGTTAACCCAAACGGAACGCGCGACCACGGGCTCTTTCAAGTGAACGATATTCATCTTGGGCATTCCCTGGATCCTGCGGTGATGTATGACCCCGACTCCAATGCGGCGGCCGCGTTCAAGATGAGCAGTCACGGAACGAACTTCGGCGCGTGGGGTATCGGAACGTCGGGTTGGGCGGGACATCTCATGCGCACAATGCCGACGACATACGCGCAACTCAATGCCGCGTATCAGAAGTGGTACGACCGTTATCCGGGCTGACCCGTGACGGTGAGCTCTTTGCGAGTGCTGGCCGACAAGGTCACGCAATTGGCTCACTGCAAAATCCTCAGAGCCTGATAGCGCCGGCCGATGGAACAGTGAGCAGGACGCTCGTCGTGAGGCCACGGATCTGGGCCCTACGCCGCACCTTCGGGTGCGTGGAGTGGAGCGTGCTGCATGAGTGGGATCGTTACACCCGGCATCCAGGTCGCCCTCGACGGCCTCGCCGAACGCCAGCGCGTACTCGCCCGCAACATCGCCAACATCCAGACGCCGGGTTACACCGCGCAGCGCGTCAACTTTGAATCTGCGCTTAGCGATGCGCTGACCTCGAATCCAGATTCCAGTGCGATGGATCTGTCCGGTGTCGTGACGTCGGCTCCGACGACGGATCCTGCTCGCGAAGACGGTAACAACGTCAGTCTCGACAGCGAGACGCTCATGAGTCTCGATACCAATCTGCGCTACTCACTTGCCCTACGAGCCGTCGAGGGCAATTTCACTCCCATTCGTGACGTACTCAGGAGCAGTTGATGGGTGCCTTCGACATTCTGGCCATCTCGGGATCCGGCGTGAATCTCAACCGAACATGGTTGGACTCGATCTCAGACAATATTGCGAATATCAACACGGTTCGTCCCACAAGCGAGGCGGCGTATCAGGCCCGATACGTTGAGGCACAGGCAGTTTCACCTGATGCGGCGCAGCCCGGTGGCGTAGCCGTCACCGGGATCTCACTCGGATCTGCCGAAGGACGCTTGACGTATCAGCCGGACAATCCGATGGCTGACGCCCAAGGCATGGTCCGGATGCCGGATGTGGATCTCTCCGAGCAGATGTCACAGCTGATCATGGCGCAACGCGGATATCAGGCAAATCTGTCCGTGGTTCAGCGTGCGACAGATGCCTACAACGCCGCCCTTCAGATCGGTAAAGGCTGATGTCTGGTATCTCACCTCTTACAAGCATCGCGCGCGCCGCAGCTGTTGCACCACCAAGTGGTGTCACTCCGTCGAGCACGCTTCTCACCGGTTCTGCCGGTGCCAGTGGCAACTCATTTAGTTCGGCCCTGTCTGGTGCGGTCGACAATCTCCAGCAGGTGCAGAACAAGGCTGATGGACTCGCGATGCAAGCCGTCACCGGAACTCTGACGAATCCGCACGACTACATGATTGCCGCTACTGAGGCGTCTCTAAATACCCAAATGACCGTAGCCGTCCGCAATAAGGCCCTCGAAGCCTTCAACGAGATCATGAGGATGCCCCTCTAATGGCCAATCAACTGAGCGTCATGACCTACCGCGCACGTCGAACGTTGGCTGGCTTCACGTCGGGTCAGATTGCCGTCGTCGTTCTCGTGACGGTTGCACTCGCCGTGGCGGGCATCTTTTGGACGAAGCTCTCTGCCTCTCCGTACTCGCCGCTGTTTTCAAACCTCTCAGGGCAAGATGCGTCCGCGATCGTTGATCAGCTGAACTCTGACGGAACGCCGTATCAACTAAGTGACGGCGGAACGACGATCATGGTGCCACAGGACAAGGTGTACACCGAACGTCTCAAGATGAGCGGCCAGAATCTTCCGTCTAGTGATCAAAACGGATACACACTTCTGAACAACCAGGGCATTACGACCTCACAGTTCATGCAACAGGTCGCTTACCAGCGCGCACTCGAGGGAGAACTCGCCAAGACGATTCAGTCAATCTCGGGAGTTCAAGCAGCATCCGTGCATCTTGCGCTGCCCAAGCAGGATGCCTACACCACTGACGCCAGCCCGACCACAGCATCAGTGATGGTGACGTTAAGGGCAGGTGGCCAGTTATCGAATGATCAGGTTCAAGCGATTGAGAATCTGGTGGCTTCCTCGGTCCCCCAATTGACCACTGACCATGTAACCCTCACCGACTCGCACGGCCGTCTCTACTCGGGAAGTGGCGGTGCGTATAGCGGCGCTAGCAACGCGCAACTTCAGGCGACGAATGATGTTGAGTCTTCATTGAGCCAGAAGGCGCAGAGTCTTCTCGACGCGGCCACCGGAATGGGGAACTCAGTAGTGGCTGTAACTGCGGCGCTTGATTTCGATCAACGGGTAACAAAGACAGAGACGGTACTTAAAGATCCGGCGGTTCCCGTCACCAGCGCTACGAGCACGGAGTCATACACGGGCACGGGTAACCCTCCCGGCGGCGTTGTGGGTGCGGTCTCAGGTGGAACGTCGAGTAACAGCTCGACGAAGAACCAGTACACGAAGACCACCCAGCAGGTGACGAACAGCGTTGGCTCGATCATTGAAGACCGAACTGGCGCGCCTGGGGCAATCACCCGCCTCACCGTCGCCGTCATGCTTAATCAAGCGACGGCCGGAAAGCTTGATAAGACTGCGATTAGCAGCATGATCGCGAATGCTGTGGGTCTCAAGGTGAGTCGCGGTGACACGATTGATGTGCAGACGATTCCGTTCAATACCTCAACCCAAGATGCCGCAAAAGCCGAGGCTGATGCTGCCGCTTCGGATGCAAGCAAGGCGGGCATGTTCGATATCGCCCGAAAGGCTGGCGTCGCCATCCTCGTGCTCTTGGTTCTTGGACTGGCCTTCCTTTCCAGTCGCCGTCAAGAGCGCGAAGAGCTTGATGATGAATGGCTCAAGGCACTTGGCCCCGCACCTTTCGGAATGGACGTAAGTGTTGGTGTTCCGGTCGGGGCTCGCGTTGGAGGTGCCGATGCATTGGATTCAGGCCCTGGCCTGTTGTCACTTGATCCAGCTGAGGGTGGCCGTCTAGCCATCGGTGCGGATGTTGACGCAGACGTCCGACGTCGTGCCCTTGAGAAGCAAGAGGTCGGAGACCTTGTCTCCCGTCAGCCTGACCAGGTCGCTCAGTTGATGCGCGGCTGGCTCGCCGATCGGAGGCAGTAATCCATGGTTACTCGCGCACCCGAGGATCTCAGTGGTGTTTCGAAAGCGGCCATCCTGCTTCTACAGCTTGGACAGGAACAGGGCTCGAAAGTCCTGAACCAGTTGCAAGAAGCGGAGATGGAAGAGGTTGTAGCCGAGATCGCTCGGCTTAAAACTGTTGACGGAGATGTCGCGGACAACGTCGTTCACGAGTTCTTCGAGATGGCGGTTGCACGCAAGTACGTCACCCATGGCGGTATTGGTTATGCGAGAGATCTCCTCGAGGATTCACTCGGCTCAGAGCGTGCTCGCGAGATTCTAGGACGCCTGGAAGCGGCAATCAGTGAGATGCCATTCCAGTTCCTGCGGCGTACGGATGCTCGTCAACTATTGAGCTTCCTGCAAGACGAACATCCGCAGACGATTGCCCTCGTTCTAGCCCATCTTTCCGTTGAGCAGGCCCCATTGATTCTTGGCAATCTGGCCCCTGAGTTGCAGGCTGACGTTGCGCACCGAATTGCCGTGATGGACCGTACGTCACCGGAGATTGTTCGCAAGGTTGAGCAGGTGCTTCAGCGCCGCATGTCGTCCATCCTTCAGCCGACGGATCTTTCCACCGTTGGCGGTCTGGAGCCGTTGATCGAGATCATCAACCACTCCGATCGTGTAACAGAGAAGATGATTCTCGATGGTCTCGAGGGCCGCAGCCCTGAATTGGCCGAGCAGATCCGTGCTCACATGTTCATGTTCGAAGACATTGTCGGACTCGAAGACAAGAGCATCCAAGCGATCCTGCGTGACGTAGACAACGCCGATCTGGCAACGGCGTTGAAGGGCGTCCGCGACGAGGTGCGCGACAAGGTTCTGGGCAATCTGTCCGAGCGTGCAGCCGAAAACCTGGTTGAAGAGATGGACTACATGGGCGCTGTACGTGTGTCTGTCGTTGAAGAAGCTCAGGCCAAGGTCGTTCGCGTGATTCGTCGTCTCGAGGAGTCCGGCGAGATCGTCATTACGCGTGGAGGTGAAGATGAGTTTGTCTCCTGAGCTGGATGAATTCGCGCCGGCCCTCTTGGATTCGCCACTGCGAGGTAACCCCCTTCTCATCGGTAACCGAGCAGATCCCCGGCTCGTCGATCCTCGACTTTCGGGTCTTGTTGAGGATGCGCTTGCCGAGGCTCAAACCCAAGGACATGCCGAGGGTTATGCCGCCGGTTATGAGGAAGGTCGCACACTGGCTGAACGTGAAGTCCGTGCCCAGTTCGAAGCCGCTGAGGCCTCGGCCCTCGAGCAGATCCGCATCGAGTATGCGGGTCTGCAGGCAGCAGCTTCGGCCATGCGGGACGCACTTGCCACTTTCGAGGCCGGTGCTGTCCCAACCTACGATCAGACAGCGGAATCACTCGGGCCGGTTGTACTTGTCCTAGTTGAGGCATTGCTCGGTCGTGAGCCAACCCAGGGGTCTGAGGCAGCCATTGACTCGATTCGTCGTGCACTGCGCATGATGCCGGCCGGTAGCGCAGTGACCGTTCACCTCAACAGCCGTGACGCAGCGGAGATTGCAGCGAGCTCGGTTGATCTTTCAGCACTGCTCGAACGCCGCGTCATCGTCCGGCCGGATGCTTCCATTCCACATGGTTCGGCACGGGTTGAATCGGGTGCCCGCCACGTTGACGCTCATCTGGCCTCGGCTATCGAGCGGCTCCGTGAGGTGTTGGGCGCATGAGTTTCGCTGACCTGCTCGAACGCGGAATTGCCGCTGCTCAGCCGGAGATTCGTGGTCGGGTCCGATCAATCACCGGCCTGACTGTGTGGGTAGATGGCATTGACGCAGCAGTGGGCGATCTGATTCATCTGGAAGGCCGACATGAAGACATCCCCGCTGAGGTAATTGGTGCGGAGGACGGGCTTCTGGCGTGCTTGCCGATTGGCCCGACGATTGGCATCGGACCGGGTACCACTGTTCGTAGCGTTGGCGATCACCTCATGGTCCCCGTGGGAGATCAACTTCTAGGCCGTGTTCTCGATGGGATTGGCCGACCCATCGACGGTGGCCCGCCACTTGATCACGTCTCACGCGTGCGCCTTGAGAACTCCGCTCCGGAGCCACTGGGGCGCCAGCGGGTGAATCAGCCGATTCAACTCGGTATTCGAGCAATCGACACGATGATTCCGGTGGGACGCGGTCAGCGGCTTGGTATCTTCGCCGGCTCAGGTGTTGGAAAGTCGACACTGCTGTCGATGATCGCCCGTAACACAACCGCGGACGTCGTTGTTGCAGCACTCGTTGGTGAACGTGGTCGTGAAGTCCGCGAGTTCATCGAGGCAGATCTCGGGCCCGAGGGTTTAGCGCGCAGTGTTGTCGTGGTTGCTACCTCTGATCAGCCGCCCGTCGTTCGGCTGCGTGCTGCCTTTGCTGCAACGCGCATCGCCGAATACTTCCGTGATCAAGGCAAAGACGTATTGCTCTTCATGGACTCAGTTACCCGTGCGGCCATGGCTCAGCGTGAAGTCGGTCTGTCCGCAGGTGAACCTCCAGCAACTCGCGGATACCCACCGAGTGTGTTTGCCATGCTCCCGCAGTTGCTCGAGCGGGCCGGTGCTGGTGAAACCGGAACGATTACAGGCCTTTACACCGTTCTCGTTGAGGGCGACGACATGCAGGATCCGATTGGCGACGCGGCAAGATCGATCCTGGACGGACACATCGTGCTCGATCGTGATCTGGCCAATTCAGGTCACTTCCCAGCAATTGACGTGTTGGGATCGGTATCGCGTGTTGCACCTGCGATCACCACGCCGGAGCAACGCCAGGCTGCTTCTCGAGTTCGAAGCCTCATGGCCGCCTATCGCGACGTTCGGATCCTGCTTGAAATCGGCGCATACGTGCCAGGCAGTGATCCGCTCGTCGACCGCGCGGTAGCACTTATGCCCCAGATCAACGCATTCCTTCAGCAAGGTACCGATGAGTACGTGGATTCCACCCAGGCATGGACTGCCCTTGAAGAGTTAGCAGGTCAGTTATGAGTAGGCGCAACCAACTTCGGACTCTGTTACACGTTCGCGAGGCGCGTGAACAGGTCGCACGTGGCGAGCTCTCTCGTCACATCGTTATGCAGCGTTCGACTCTCACTGCATTGCATGATGCTCGTGAGGAATTGGCGCAGAGTGTCCTTCCTCGCGAAGCGACCCCCCAGGCCTTCCTTGCCGTTGTGGCGAGCCGTCGGGCTCAGGTACAGCAGGTATACGCACTACGTGACCTACTGGATCAAAGGCAAAGCGAGGTCGCCCATGCTCATGCGACATGGCAGGCCGCGGATCAGAGTCGATCAGCAACGCTCAAGCTGGTCGATCGTGACAAGCAATCCAGAGCTGCTGAACGTGAGCGTGTGGATGCGCGAGAACGTGATGACCGTCGAGTAGTTCGACTAGGTACACGATCCCTCGCACCGTCTGGTGCGACCGAATACGTAACAGGACTATGACGACCGCGACCGTCGCAACAAGTGTGCCCAGTGTTGCAGCCAGTGCTGTGGCTGTGAGTTCCCCTACGTCGGGGGATGGGTCGGCCGCCTTTGCAGAACTTCTCTCGAAAGTCACTGATGCGGTGACGCCTACACCGCAGGCCGGTCCTACCTGTGATCCGTCATCTGTAGATCCTGCGCCGACGCCTTCGTTGCCAGCGACCGCTCCTGTTGAGGAGCCTGCCGTGTCAACGCCAACACCGATCACATCAATACCGTCGACGGCTCCGGCGCAGGCATCATCAGCGCAGCCGCCGACAACGCCGAGGTCATCACCAGAGACCGCGGTGCCAGTGGACCGGCCAATTCTGCATACTGGCAGCGTTCGGACAACGCATCCGGGTAGATCAGAACGAGCAATCGAGATCCGCACAACGCAGGATCCCGAAGGCGTTGAACCTTTGAGTTCGCCGAATCCATCAGTCGGGTGCGTCATGGATCCGAACACCAATCCGCCCGCCATGCCCGCGACCGATGTCGTGATGGTCACTGTCCCTCCTGCTATTGGCAGCATGATTCCGATAGCCACGAACCCGGTTGCTGGTCCCGAGGCGACGAACGTGGCATGGAGTATCAGACCTTCGCGGGCCGTGGATATGAGTGGATCGGTGCCACGTGCTGACGCCGCGAAATCACAGCAAGCCACGGATTCCGGCGCATCAGTCGTCGTGCACTCGCCAGCGGCTGATGCGCCAATAGAACCCGCGGCGCAGAGCTTGTTTGACGCAGTTGTTTCGGTGTCTGTTACCAAGGGTGACAGCGTTCTGGCGCCTGCGATGCCAGTTGATGCAACCACCTCAACTGCTGTTATTCCACAGCCAACTCCGGCTGTAGCAGACGATGAAGTGAACGTTGCTGCAGCAGGTAGCCCTCGCGGCAAGGATGTGCCCGCTCACAGTGACGGCGACGGTGACGGCGACGGTGGCGCGCCGAGCGCCGGCGTGACTCCGTCGGTTCATGGGTCCGAACATCGCCCGTCGCACGTTCAGACGAATGCGATCACAGTGACGGCCTCAACAGGTGGCGTGAGCGATCGATCGGATGCGGTGGCTGTCGCGCACCAAATTGGCCGGCACATCACAGCTTCTCGTCTGTCTGCGGTAACTCGTGAGCATCCAACGCACCTGTCGGTGCTGCTGCATCCCGAAGACCTCGGGGAGGTGTCTGTTCAATTGACGCTCGTAGCGGGACGCATTGACGTTCAGGTGTCGAGCCAGTCAGATTCAACGCGGGACATGCTGCGTCAAGGAATGCAAGACCTGCGACGCCAACTCTCGGATTCCGGTGTGGCTGTTGGGGATATGGATGTCAATGATGGTTGGACTCAGCAATCCAATTCTTCTCAGAACAATCCGCAATCGGCCGATCAACGTAATAGCCAGCAGTCTCGACTGCCTGGCCTACCTGCACCCTCCTCGTCACGGATGACGACGCCCGAACCAACCATGGTTCACCGACCTAGTCGGACCGGCTTAGACATCTTGGCTTAGGAGTAGAAATGAGCCCATCGAATGTAGGGGGCGTTACGTCGTCTACGGCCGCTTCAGCGGCAGCGACAAATGGCACAGGGGTGGTGAACCCCAAGGGCAATCTTGGGCAGGACGCATTCCTAAAACTCCTTGTTGCGCAGTTGAAGTACCAGGATCCCATGAATCCTGTTCAAGGCGCAGACTTCATTGCTCAGACCGCGCAGTTCAGCGTCGTCGAAAAGCTCACGGAAATCAGCAATCAAAACAACACTGCGTCGCAAGCACAGCTCGCCATGCAAGCGTCGTCGATGATCGGCACGAAGGTCACTTACACAAGTGGCGGCAAGACCCTCTCCGGAATTGTTTCCGGAGTGACCCTCCTGGCCGGGCAGCCGAAACTCGACGTGGCTGGATCCACGATCGACATGTCGGCTGTGTCACGGATCGACGCCCCGCCCACCCCTTAACAACCGTCATGAAAGTCGGCGGTGATTGAGCTGTCGGCGGCCACTGTTCATTCGTTCTAGGAGGAATACATGCTCCGCTCCCTGTTCTCAGGTATTACTGGCCTTCGGGCTCACCAGACCATGATGGATGTGGTCGGTAACAACATCGCCAACGTAAACTCTGTTGGTTTCAAGTCTTCGAACGTCGTCTTCGAAGACACGCTTTCACAGCAGTTGCGTTCGGCGGGAGCACCTACGGCCAGCGCGGGTGGTATGAACCCGGCTCAGGTTGGTCTCGGTGTGAAAATCGCTGGCGTTAACACCAACTTCGGCCAGGGCGCCGCGCAGTTAACCGGTCGCAGCACGGACATGATGATTCAGGGTGACGGGTTCTTTGTCACCCAGTCGCAGGGGCAACAGCTCTACACCCGCGCCGGTGCGTTTTCCCTTGATGCACAGGGTAATCTGACCACTCCCGACGGTGCCCAGGTGATGGGTTGGACTGCTGATAACTACGGTGTTCTGGACACCAACGCATCGTTGGCTCCGGTCAACCTGCCCATTGGCACCTTGCTCAAGCCGAATGCGACGACGGCAGTGACTGTCGGTGGAAACATTCCATCTGCAACCCCTGCGGGTACGACTATCGCAGCAACGATCGACTGCTACGACGCGCAGGGTAACGTCCACCCACTGAAGGTTTCGTTCACCGCCACGGCCACCCCAAATCAGTGGAGTCTGACTGCCGATGACAACGGCACCACAGTCGGAAGTGCGACCGTGAACTTCGACGCCACGACCGGTGCGCTCACGTCACCGTCCAGTATTGGTGTGACGCTTGGTGGCGTGGCCGCGACGGTGGATCTAACTGGAATCACGCAGTATGCCGGCTCGAACACGCTGGCAGCTACTGAACAAAATGGTTCGGGGATGGGTTCCCTTCAGGGTTACACGATCTCACCGGACGGAGTCATGGAAGGTGTCTTCTCCAATGGGCTCAAGCGCCCACTGGCGCAGATCGCGATGGCCACCTTTAACAACCCGCCGGGTATGGAGAAGGTTGGTAACTCGAGCTACCGGGCGACTACGAACTCGGGTAACCCGCAGGTTGGTGTTTCCGGCACAGGCGGCCGTGGCCTGATTTCCGGCGGTGCGCTTGAGATGTCGAACGTTGACCTTGCGGCTGAGTTCACGCAGCTGATTGTGAGCGAACGTGGGTTCCAGGCGAACAGTCGCGTCATTACCTCTGCTGACGAAATCCTCCAGGATCTGGTCAACCTCAAGCGCTAGCTGACGTAGTTCGGCCAATTGGGTTAATCCCATTCATCACGCCTACGTGATGAATCAATTCACCTCATGTCACGGGTCCCATGACCGATGGGACCCGTGACGGATGTCATGGATGGCATCTCAACGTCGAGACCAAGGATGGCCTGTTGTGATTATGCTGACGCGTCTTAACGGACCGGCTTTTGCGCTGAACCCTGATTTGATTGAGCGCGCCGAATCGACGCCAGACACGGTGATTACTCTCGTGGATGGTGCGAAGTACGTCGTTGCCGAGAGCCTCATCGAGGTCGTCGAACGTATCCGCGAAAGTCGGGCTCTCGCACTGGCGGATGCCGCGAACATCAAGAACATCGGCTCCACCGGGGACATTTCCAGTGTTCACGAACTGACGGACGACGTTGAGCAGGATTCGTCAGTGCTTCCATTCAGGAGGAATTCCTGATGGATCCGCTCACCATTGCCGGCGTAGCGCTGGCCTTCGTCTTCATCCTTGGCTCGATGGTGCTCGAGGGTGGAAACCCGATGAGTATCGTGCTCATCGCTCCGATGATCTTGGTGTTTGGCGGCACTATCGCTGCTGGCGCCGCGGGCAACTACTTACCTGAATTCATTTCATCATTGAAGTCCGCAAAAGATGCGTTGATGGCGCCCAAACCTGAATCGGCAGACTCGCTGATCGGGACGATCGAGCAGTGCACTGTGGTGGCGCGAAAAGAAGGTCTGCTTCGTCTGGAAGAAACGCTCAAGACAATCGAGGATCCATTCCTCAAGAAAGGACTCCAGCTCGCGATCGATGGTACGGATCCCGATGAAGTCGCCGAGATTCTCGAAGCTGAGATTCGGGCGACCAAGCGTGCGGGTGCGCAACAGGCAAAACTCTTCAAGGACCTGAGCGGTTACGCGCCCACGATCGGCATCATCGGAACTGTCATGGGGCTCATTAATGTCCTTAGCCACCTGGACGATCCCGGTGAGCTGGGTCCGCACATTGCCTCGGCCTTCATCGCAACTCTGTGGGGTGTTTTGAGCGCGAACATCATCTGGCTACCGCTTGCCAACAAGCTCGGTCGAATCACGGAGGTCAAAGCTGAGCGGATGGAACTCATCGTTGAAGGCATCCTGATGATCCAGGCCGGATCCAATCCGCGCATGGTTCGCCAGAAGTTGATGTCACTCATGCCGAGTGCGGTCGACGAGGCAAAGGCAGCCTGACATGTCGCGACGAAAGAAGGGACACGATGACGGGCACGAAGGTGGGCATGCCGACGAACGATGGCTCATCACGTACGCCGACATGATCACCTTGTTGATGGTTCTGTTCATCGTTCTCTTCGCGATGAGCAAGGTCGATCAGGCGAAGTACATTTCGTTGGCGGCAGGGTTGGCGGGAAGTTTCAGCGAAACCAAGCCGAACATCACCACTGGGGGTCAGGGTGTTGGGGTCGTCACTGCTGCTGACGCCAAGACGTTCTCGATGTCCCCTGAAATGAACAGCCTCGTAAACCCCGCTGTTGGCAAGGAATTGAGCGGCAAAACGACGACAAGGACAACTACGACCCCGACGTCAATGACGCCGGCAAACGACGTGGCGGTCATGGCACGCGATGCCGTCCTCAAAGACAAGAATGACTTAAGTGATGCGCGGCGCAAGATTGAGTCGGCCCTTAAAGAAGCTGGGATTAAGAAGGGCGTGAAACTGGATCAGGATGATCGTGGATTGACGATCACCGTCACCAACGATTTGGTCTTCAACGCCGATCGTGCAGATGTCCTACCGGCCGGACAACGGCTGCTGAGGATTCTGGCTCCCGCGCTGATCGCTACTGGTCACAAGGTTCGCGTTGAAGGGCATACCAATCAGGTGAAGGTGGCTCCTAAGTACTTCCCGAGCGAGTGGGAGCTGTCATCGGCCCGGGCAAGCGCAGTCGTGCGTGACCTGATTTCACGTGGGATGGCATCGGGGCGGATGTCGGCAGAAGGTTTAGCCGATACCGAGCCACTTGTATCGCCGGCCGACCCACGCTCAATCGATTTGAATCGTCGGGTTGCGATCATCGTTCAATCGTCAGTCTCAGATGCTCAGCGGACGCTCAGCGCGTTCGCGAACACAAACGCCTAGGAACACGGAGGTACCGATCATGGCGGATGCAGCACTAGCCACACCTGAACTCACAGGTAGAGCCGCGAAGAAAGCCAATAAGAAGGCGGCTAAAGCCGGTGATGAAGCCAAGGGCGGTGGCAAGAAGAAGATCCTGTTGATTGTGGCGGTGCTACTTCTGGCCGTCGTGGGGTTCGTGGTCAAGACGAAAGTCATGGCTAAGCCGGCGGGTCCGGTTAAGCCCGTTCCAGGTGCGACGATCGCAGCTCCGGCCATGTACATCAATTTGGCGGATGGTCACTTCCTCAAACTGGGCCTGGGTCTGCAAGCGACGGCGAGCGCGCCGAAGGACGTTGGATCAGCGCAAGCGCAACAGGATGCCATCTTCCTGTTTCAGGGCAAGAAGGTTGAAGAACTGATGGATACCAAGAAATTGGAAGCCATTCGCACAGAGCTTGTTAAGCAGGTGACCGAGCAGAGCGAAGGTAATCTCTACGACGTCTACTTCACGGATTTCGTGATGCAGTAACCACCTGATCCACGTTTGAGTACGTCTGATGCGTGAGAAACGCTCAGGCGGGAGCACGGTTGACCGATGAGGAAGCCGTGACCACTGATACCGCGACCCCCCGCGCCGTTGCTGACGGTCCACCCACCTCTGACGGGGCAGACATTACGGGTGTTCGCACGTATGACTTCCGTCGCCCCACGAAGCTCAGTCGCGATCACATTCGAATTCTGGAGATGGAATTCGACACTTTTGCACGCCAGTGGGCAACGCTTTTGACGACCACCCTGCGCTCAATCTCGAGTGTCCAGCTCAAGTCGATCCAGCAGATGTCGTACGACGAGTATGTGTCGTCGCTTGCGTCGCACACGAACATGTTCATCCTCGCGGTTGATCCGATTCCGGGCGCAGCAATTCTGGAAATCTCGAATGAGTCCGGAATGACGATCGTCGATCACTTGCTCGGTGGCCCTGGATTGGCGCCGCAGCCGACTCGCCCGTTCACCGAGATCGAGTCAGTGCTTGTGCGTGGTGTGGTGGAGCGGGTTCTGCACGAACTTCGCTACGCCATTGAAGGCTTGGTCGCTATTGAGCCAGTCTTGGTATCGGTCGAACACAATCCTCAGTTCGCGCAGGCGTCTGCCCCGTCGGATCTCGTTCTCAATGCAACGTTCGACGTCAAGATCGGCCATAGCGAGTGCGATGCCACCTTGGTGTTGCCCTTTGGTGGAATTCTTCCGCACCTAGATAAGGCGGTCGGAGGAAATGCACCCGGACGTGATCGAGGTGATCGCGCTGCTGCGGCCAAAGCTGTTGCGAGGCGTTTGGGTGACGTTGAGGTCGATGTGTCCGTCAGTTTTCTACCCACCATCGTGAAGATGGGTGACGTCGTTTCTCTCAAGGTGGGTGACGTCATTCGACTTCGTCACCCCGTCTCAGAACCGCTGTCTGTTACTAGCGCGGGTGTCGAATTCGCACAGGGCGTGTCAGGTAGTGAAGGTCAGAACCGTGTGTGTTGCGTCGTCCACCCGACGGAAGGATCGAAGTGAGTACTTCACGTGACGAGCAGGTATTGGAGTCGATTGCACTCGCAGCCAGCGCTGCGGCGGCTGCTCTCGAGTTGAGTGAAGAGCTTGGCTCGGGCGAGCCACACGTCTCGGACGGGGAGTGGCTTGTCACCGAACAAAGTGCACGCGTCCTCGTCGCCGAAATCTCGGGCGGCGAAGGCGAGCTCTTGGTGCTTAAGGTCGGTGCGGCGCTTCTAGGTCTGGTCTCTGACGACATCGACGGCACCCTAACGTCGATGCTCAATTCAGCGGCGCAGGCCCTTGGCGCCACTGTCGACGCAATAAGTGTTGATGCCGAGATCGAACCTCAGGCGGGCGACGGCGTTTCGGCGATCGAAACCTCCAGCGGTATGGCCGTCGCGGAATTACGGATCCGACTTGCCGAGCCCCTTGAATCGGTAGATCAAGAATCAGGCGATGGCGAGGCGTTTGACGATATCGAAGGCGTCGTTGTTGGGGAGGTCACAGTTGAGGACCTGACGGTTGAAGACGTTTTGGCCGCCGCACCGTCACCGACGGCCGAAGAGCCTGCATTTGTGCCGGAGTTTGTAGGGGCAACTGCGGTGGCACACGAAACAGCGCAGGCTTTCGTGAGCGCTCCGGCGGGACCTCCCCGCACCATCAACTCTGCTGGAAGTGGCAATCCACTCATGCACGTGACGCGGTTGGATCAACTCGCTCACGTTGAAATGGAAGTGACCGTTGAGATTGGTCGCACCCGGATGACGGTCGGTGAACTGCTTTCGCTCACCCCAGGTCAAGTAATCGAACTCGATCGAGCCGCTGGTACACCTGCGGACTTGTTCGTCAACGGCACGTTGTTGGCACGTGGCGAGGTCGTGGTTGTCGACGAAGACTTCGGGTTGCGAGTCTCTGAGATCGTTTCATCATCCGAGGGCTGATTCGTGGATCAGCTCATCCTCGCCCTACGCGTGGTGGTGTCGTTAGCCATCGTGTTGGGCATCATGTGGTCACTGTCGCGCTTGGCTCGACGTGCCTCGCCAACAGTTCAAGGAACCTTCGAGATGGTTCAGCGGACTCAGGTTGGCCGACGTTCGTCGATCATGGTGATGCGGGTGTCGAGTGACCGCGCCATCGTCATTGGGGTCACTGACCAAACGATCACCCACCTGGCCGACGTCGATCTACCGTCTAACGAAAGTCCGCAACGACGTGAAGAGATTGGGTCACTGTCGGGTGTCACCACTCGTGATGCCTTGCTCGGATTGGGGATCGACACCGTTGATTTTCCCGCTGATCACGAATCGTTGAACCGCCAGCCCACGAGCCCCCTCGCTGGATCAATTCTGAGCCCGGGCACCTGGCGTGCTGCGCGTCTGGCGCTCACCGAGCGGACGGTTCGTCGATGACCTTCACTCGGTTAATCCGGGGTCTGATCAGCACCGCGGTCGTAACAACGGGCTTCGTTGTGGCGTCCGCTGGTGCTGCGAGTGCTGCACCCTCACCGAGCCCTTCGCCGTCATCTGACATTCCCATCAGCATTCAGTTACCGCAGCTCACTGGTCAGTCTGGTTCTGCGCCGAGTAACTCGCTGGTCTTGCTGCTCACGTTGACCGTCCTATCGGTTGCGCCTGCGCTTCTGCTCATGACGACGAGCTTCACGCAGATCATCGTCGTTTTGTCGCTCACGCGAAATGCACTGGGCTTGCAGGGAATTCCACCGAATCAGGTGCTCGCTGGTCTTGCGATGTTCCTGAGTTTCTTTGTCATGAGCCCAGTGATCAGTCAGGTGAACAACACGTCGATTCAGCCCTATCTCAAAGGTGACCTGACGTTTTCTCAGGCGTACGACAAGGGCTCGGTACCAGTTCGTGGGTTCATGTTGAAGAACACGCGCCCAGAGGAACTGGCATTGATGGTCACGCTGTCGAAGCAGCCACCACCGAAGACGAAGAACGAGGTTTCTCTTTCGACTCTGGTTCCGGCTTTCGTGCTGAGTCAGTTGCGTTCGGCATTCATCATCGGAATCGTCATCTTCATCCCGTTCCTGATCATTGACTTGGTGGTGAGCGCGGGCCTGATGTCGGTTGGAATGATGATGGTGCCGCCAGTGGTTGTGTCACTTCCATTCAAGTTGTTGCTTTTCGTTCTGGTTGATGGCTGGGGTCTGGTCATCAATGCAGTCGTCGGTGGATTCACGGTGTGATGTATGACTGACGTAGAGATCCTCAATATCGCTGGGAAAGCGTTGCTCTTGGCGGCGAAGCTCGCCGCACCGATGCTCATCACGGCGCTGGTGATCGGCTTTGCGGTCTCGCTCCTCCAAGCGCTCACGCAGGTGCAGGATTCGACGTTGGCGTTCGTCCCCAAAATCATTGCGGTAGGAATTGCTCTGCTGATCTGTGGCAACTGGATGATCAGTGAGCTGGTCAATTTCACCAAAGAGCTGTTCACCTTGGTACCCATGCTCCTTGGGCAGGGGTAGCTGTGACCATCAATCAATCGCAGCTCATCGGCTTCCTGCTGGTGATGGTGCGAGTCGGGTCGTTTATGTGGATTGCGCCGCCCTTCAACGGTCGCACGATCCCGGCTCTCATTCGCGTTCCGTTGGCAGCAGCGTTGGCTCTGCCGCTGACGTCTAATGCCATAGCGGCGGCATCGGGAGAGGTACCCTCCGACACCCCGGAGATTATTGGTGCGATTGTTCTTCAAGTGGTTATCGGTGTGGCCCTCGGTGGGGTGGTGTTTACGGCGCTGTCGGCAATCCAGGCGGCCGGTTCACTTATCGACTTGGCCGGCGGCTTCCAGCTATCGCAGGCCTACGACCCGATGCTTAATCAGCAGAATTCGGTGATGGGTCGACTCTTCCAAATGTTGACGGCCGTTCTGCTCCTCGTCAGTGGCTCGTATGCGCTGATCCTTCGCGGAATGGCAAGTACCTTCGATGCTCTACCGCTTGGTACAGGTCTTGATTTGGGCCTTTCTGCGAAGGTGATGACCGGTGAACTCAGCACGATGTTTGTTGCCACGCTTCAGATAGCCGGACCTTTGGTCGGCGTCATGCTCATCGCGGATATCTCGTTGGGGCTCATGAACAAAGTAGCGCCGGCCCTCAATGCCTTCTCCCTCGGATTCCCGTTGAAGATCGGCCTGACGCTGCTGTTGGTGGGATTCACCATGCCTCTACTATCACCTGTGCTGACCGGCCTTACCGAACAGGCCGTTTTTGCCATGCGTCACTTGACGGGCGGGTGATCACATGGCTGGAGACAGTGCGGATAAGACCGAAAAGGCCACTCCGAAACGTAAACGCGAGGCGGCCAAACAGGGCCAAGTTGCGCGCTCACATGATCTAACGGGATGGGCCGCAATGCTGGCGGCCACCTTCTTCTTCCCGTCAGCGTTTAGTGGCGTGCAGGTTCAACTTACCGGCCTGTTGCAGTCGCTTCCCGAACTCACCAAGGGCAACGATATTCAGAAGACTCAGCAGATCGCGTCGGATGCAATGCTGGGCTCTGCGATGGCGATTCTTCCGCTACTTCTTGGCGTTGCATTGGTAGTGCTGATCGTCGGTGTCGCCCAAGGTGGCGCTCGACCTTATGGGTCGCGGGTTAAGCCGAAGTTCTCGCGAGTGAATGCCTTTGCGTCGGCCAAGCGGATGGTCGGACCGCAGGGTGCCTGGGAACTGGTTAAGAACTTGCTTAAGACCTTCGCCGTTGGATATGCGGTGTGGCGCAGTGCCACCGGACTCATCCCACTTATCGCAAGCTCGGGGACCATCCCGCTATCTGATGTTGTGAGCGCATTGGGTTCGGTGTTGCTACAGACGATTCGCTGGGTGTGCATCGTCGCTCTGCTACTCGCAGCCGCGGACTATCTCGTCGCCCGTCGGCGCATAACGAAGCAGACGATGATGTCGCGTAAGGAAGTTACCGATGAGATGCGTCAATCTGATGGTGATCCGATGCTCAAATCGGCAATCCGTCAGCGCATGATGGCGATGAGTCGCAATCGCATGATGCAAGAGGTTGCAACCGCGGATGTAGTGCTGGTCAATCCAACGCACGTCGCGGTTGCACTGCGTTACGTCGCGGGTCGCGGCGCGCCGCGCGTTGTGGCAAAGGGTCAGGGGGTTGTGGCAGCTCGGATCCGTGAGTTGGCCGTTGAGAATCGCGTTCCGATGGTTGAGGATGTGCCACTTGCACGCGCCATCAACAAGTCGTGCGACATCGGGGCTGAGATTCCCGCTGATTTCTACACCGCCGTGGCTCGGGTCCTGGCCTTCGTCATGACGCTCCGTCAGCGTGGTGCCGCATCCGGGCTTCATAGGCGTGCGGACGTCGAGTTGGCAGCTGCGGCTGTTGCTCGCTCACACTGATTTCGCCGACGAATCCCTCACGTAGAGGGCGTAACTGCCGATGGGCAATTGCCAGGAGGCCGCTTCACCCCACGGATGGACCACGAC
Source organism: Actinomycetota bacterium (assembly GCA_947455705.1). Classification (GTDB taxonomy): domain Bacteria; phylum Actinomycetota; class Actinomycetes; order S36-B12; family CAIYMF01; genus Longivirga. The sequence goes on from CANGPO010000005.1 coordinate 23,188, forward strand.
GATCCCGTTAGGAAGGTCGCGTGTCCAATAGCAGGATCGGCCAACTGAGCGTCCCGCTCGCCGTTCTGTCGATCATCACCATGATGATCGTCCCGCTGCCGGCAGCTTTCCTCGACATCCTCATCGTGGTCAACATCACCGGTGCGCTCGCGATCCTGATGACGACGATGTACGTTCGCAGGCCTTTGGAGTTTGCCACGTTCCCCGCGCTTCTGCTGGTGATGACGCTCTTCCGTTTGGCGCTCAATATCAGCGTCACCCGACGAATTCTCAGTGATGGGTACGCGGGCTCGGTCGTTGACGCATTCGGTCACTTCGTGATTGGCGGATCGATTGTCGTCGGCCTGGTGGTCTTCCTGATCTTGATCGTGATCCAGTTCATTGTGGTGACCAAGGGTGCTGAACGCGTTGCTGAGGTCGGTGCACGATTCACCTTGGATGCGATGCCTGGTAAGCAGATGGCGATCGATGCCGATCTCAACGCTGGACTTATCGACGAGGAAGTAGCCCGTACCCGCCGAGCGGATGTTGCCGCTGAGGCTGACTTCTACGGTGCGATGGACGGTGGTTCGAAGTTTGTTAAGGGTGATGCGATCGCAGCGATCATCATCGTTGTCATCAATCTTGTTGGTGGAATGGCCGTTGGAGTTGCTCAACGTGGCCTTGGTTTCGGCGATGCCATCAGCCAATACAGCCTGCTGACGGTTGGCGACGGTTTGGTCTCGCAGATCCCGGCGCTGATGCTTTCCGTGGCTACTGGTCTTATCGTGACCCGTGCGACCACGGACGGCACCATGGGATCAGATGTCATGCGCCAGTTGTCGAGCCAGCGTCGCGCTCTCGAGGTTGCCGGTGCAGGCGTCATGGCCCTTGCATTGGTGCCGAGCCTTCCGAAGATTCCCTTCATTGTTGTGGGCGGCGGATTGCTCCTCATTGCTCGTCGACTCACTCCCGTCGTTGAGTCCGTTGACGTGTCGCAGCCACAGAACCGAGCCGATGATGTAGCCGACCCTGCCGAGAACGCTGATTCCCCCGAATCCCTGCTGAACGAGATGCGCGTCGATCCGATCGAGCTTGAAGTGTCGATCGACGTTGTAGATCTAGTGGATGTGCGGGCCGGTGGAGATCTTCTCACTCGCGTGAAGGCGCTTCGTCGCAAGATTGCTCTCGAACTGGGCATCGTGATGCCGCCAGTGCGCACGCGTGATGACCTTGAACTTCCGGCTTCTACGTATCGGATCCGTGTGCACGGTGTCGAAGTTGGCCGGGGAACCGCACCACCCGGAATGGTTCTAGCCATCGGAGATTTGGTTCATGTTCTGCCTGGTGAGCCAACTCGTGAGCCGGTCTTCGGACTCGAAGCACGATGGATCACTGAGGATCTCCAACATCAGGCTGAAATGACGGGTGCGACTGTTGTGGATCGCGCGTCAGTCATAACAACTCACTTGGCTGAAGTTGTGCGCCAGAACGCAGCGAGTTTGCTGTCGCGTGAAGATGTGCGCACTCTTGTCGAGGCGATGAGGCGCACGAATCCGGCCTCGGTAGAGGAACTAACCCCTGCCATTGTCACGTTGGGCGAGATTCAACGGGTATTGCAGTTGCTCCTGCAGGAGCGTGTACCCATCCGCGATCTCGTGCGTATTTTCGAAGCGATGTCTATGAAGGGTCGGGGTGCTCGACCTGAAGCCATGGCTGAGGCAGCGCGCGCCGCCCTTGGATCGGCTATCTGTGCATCCCTTGCCCCTGATGGCGTTCTTGATCTACTGACCTTGGATCCCGTCCTTGAACAGGATCTGTTGACCTCGCTGCATGCTGACGAGACGGGCGTCGTTCTCGTCATCGACCCGACCGTTGCCAATGCGCTAGGTCAACAGTTACATCGAGAAACGTCACGCTTGGAAGGGGAGGGACGGTCTGCATCCCTCGTCGTTAGTGCGCCACTGCGCGCCCCCATGCGCAATCTGATCAGTGCGGAGTTACCGCACCTTGCTGTCGTTGCCTACACCGAGCTGGGTGGTCCAGTGGAAATCCGCACGAGGGGAGTGGTGAGCCTTGCCCACGCATCGACTGCTTGAGGGGACGGACATCGCGAAGTTGCTCCAACAAGTCCGCGATGAACATGGTGAAGATGCCAAGATTGTTCGTGCTGAGCGCGTGCGCACGGGTGGCCTTGGTGGCTTCTTCTCCCGTGAACACTTCGAACTTGCGATCGAGATCGATCCGGATGAGCACGTCGCTGATTCTGTTGCTGATGTGATGCGGCCGGCTACGCCAGAACTGAGCGCGGAGCCGCCGGCGCGGGCAACCATGAATAGCGCACCCAAGGGTGATGCGGACGAAGCTGCTTCTGAGTCAGCACCAGATCTGTTCGGTGCGGTCATGAACAGCGAGTTCCGTCGTTCGGTGACGGCCAAGAAGGCTCCGACGTTGATTCCCGATGACGCCACCGAGCTCAGTTCGCCCGTCGACGCTCTGGTGAGCAGTTCACCGAGCCTGGAAGACACCTTCACGTCTTCTGTGTCGCCAACCGAGACAACAACTGAGGCGACCCGCTCGGATGTTAACCAGCGGCCAGCCGCGGCCGGACGACGAACCGTTCGTGAGTTCACGCCCACCAAGCTGTCGACGACCGACAACTCGTCATCGACGTCGGTGGGGTCGGTCGATGTTGCCGTTGCCGAACAATCGACCCCGATGATCACGCCGGACGTGGCGCAGCAAATCCTGGCGGCGGCAGCTGCCGCGGTAGCTGCTGCGGAAGCTACGACTCGCTCGATCGACTCGCCGTTACCTCTGCCTACGGACACGCCCAATGCCGTCACGAACAAGCGGACCGTGACGGCCCACGTACCGAAACTCGAAGCGACGTCAATCGCGGCTTCTGCCACATCGGTTGAGACGATTGAGGAATCACCCGAGTTACAGGAGATCAGCGTCGGCCGACATTCCAAAGGAAATCCGATCGTGGCAGCCGCGCAGGCTCACATGGGCAGTGATCGCGAATCCCTTCAGCGTCCGTTCCTAGGCCTTGCTACGTCCAGCACCGTGGACTCGCTAAGGGCAGCGTCATCGGGCGCACTGGACTCGGTCATGGGGCTCACAGGTGACGGAACCACACTGGGAACGTGGCTTGCCCTGGAGGACGGTGCGAACGTCGATCACCTACCGTGGCCGCCGCGTCGGCCTGGCGAAGTTCTGGTTCTTGTCGGAGATGCTGTGGCGGCTTTGCACGCAGCGCGGGACATTGCGCGCCATACCAGACTCGGCTCTGGATCGGTCTTTGTCGTTGCTCCAGATCTACTTCCTGAGCTTTCCGAAGAGCGGCGCATCGCGAATCCGGCGCATGCTCGCCAACGTCGCGCGGAGCTGTCGCAAGCGGCGAGCGCGAGCATCATCGTTATCGATGCACCGTTGACGATGGCGGGCGATCCATTGGCCGCCGAGTGGGTTCGCGACATGATGCACGCACTTTCTGCGACGGCAGTGTGGGCCGTTGTTGACGCGACCCGGCGCCCCAAGGACGTCCGTCGATGGCTCACTGCGATCGGTGGTGCCGACGGGATCGTGGCACATGACGTTGCAGCGACCTCCGAACCGGGTGAGCTACTTCAATTGGGTGCCCCGGTTGCGTACCTAGATGGAGTCCACGCGACGGCCGGTGCCTGGCATGCGGCACATGCCCATGCGATGTCACTTGATCGTGCTGCGTCGGCTCAGTCCGTGACATATGGCCGCGATCTAAGCGAGCGTGCGTCGTCGTGATGAAGATTGTTTCAATGCCTGGCGTAGTGGTCGCCCTGCTCATTAGTGCACCTGCGCTCATGAGCGCGTGGAATTCCAGTTCCGTCGATCTGGTACCCGTGATGCTTACCTTTGTCATCACTGCGGTAGTGGCCTCATTGGGCTTTCAGGCCCTTCAATCATTGATCAATGGTTACCGACGATCCGCATTGGTTCGTGCGCAGCAAAAGCGTCAGTTAGAGCATGCTGCGCGGCTCGAGGCCGAGCGCGAACGCCGAATGAACGCCTCGCACTAGTTGCTTGCCGGCCAGACGAATCGATCGAAATCCCATGCGTCAGTCGTCCTAAGAACGTCGTGGCTGGTGCCGATAGGGGCTTCATCGCCGACAGGAGGCCCCAGTGTTTGAAGTGGATGAGGTAATCGCTGAGTTTCTCGTTGAATCACACGAGAATCTTGATCAGCTAGACCGTGACTTGGTCGCCCTTGAGCGCGAGCCGGGCAATCGTGACCTCGTCGCGAGTATTTTTCGGACGATTCACACGATCAAGGGAACGTGTGGCTTTCTTGCCTTCCATCAATTGGAAGCAGTGACCCATGCGGGCGAAAACCTCCTGGCTCGAATTCGTGACGGCCGCCTTGAACTCGATGCGGATCGCGCCAACGTCCTACTTGAAATGGTCGACGTGGTGCGCGGGCTCCTCGGTGAAATCGAAGCAAGCGGTGCAGAAGGTGAACACGATCACTCCGCGTTGGTGGCTCGAATCACGGCATCGATGGAGCCGAGTCCTTCCGTTTCCGATCCCGCAGTTGCGGCGGATGTGGCCGGGGGCGGCGACGTCGCGAATCAAACCGTCGAGTCGGACGTTGAGTCGGACGTTGAGGCGGAGGTTGAACCAGAGGTTGTGGTAACCGTCGACGAAGCGGCGCGCGCTTCCGAGTCACCTGTCGATGTTGTAGATGCAGAGCCGACCGACGGAGCTGACGATCATGATGCGGGCAAGCACGACGGTGATGGGCGGCGCTCGGTGGCCGATGCGACTCTGCGCGTTGACGTGGACTTACTTGACACTCTGATGCGCCTTGTCGGTGAACTGGTTCTGACTCGCAATCAGCTCCTCACCAACTCAAGTCAGATGGACGCCGGCATGATTCGTGCCACCCAGCGGCTGAACCTCATCGCCAGTGAATTGCAAGAGGGCGTCATGAAGACGCGGATGCAACCGATCGACAATGTGTGGAGCAAACTCCCACGCGTCGTTCGAGACCTAGGCCAGCAGTGTGGGCGCGAAGTGCGTCTTGAAATGGTCGGTCGTGACACGGAACTCGATAAGACGATCCTGGAAGCCGTCAAAGATCCGTTGACTCACGTCGTGCGCAACGCGGTAGACCACGGCATTGAAACTCCGGAAGAACGTCTTGCGGCGGGTAAATCGCGAGAAGGAACGTTGACGCTGCGAGCCTTCCACGAAGGTGGACAAGTCAACATCGAAATCAGCGATGACGGTGCCGGCATCGATGCAGATCGGATTCTTAGCAAAGCCCTCGAGCGTGGTGTGATCACGCGCGAAGCTGCGGACAGGCTCACCGAACGCGAAATTCTTCACCTGATCTTTGCCCCCGGCTTCAGCACGAAGGAAGCAGTCAGCAACGTGAGTGGCCGCGGTGTGGGCATGGACGTCGTCAAGACAAATATCGAAAACATCGGCGGTATCGTCGATATCAGCACTGAGCTGGGCCACGGCACGACGATTCGGATGAAGATCCCGTTGACGTTGGCGATCATCCCAACCGTCACCATCGAGTCTGGCGGCGAACGGTTTGCGATCCCGCAGATCTCGTTGATCGAGTTGGTATCGCTCAACGATGAACAAGGCTCGGCGCGGATCGAGTACCTATCGGGTGCGCCGGTATACCGGCTTCGAGGAAATCTGCTGCCGTTGATTTTCTTCAACGAACTGTTGTCGTTGGAGGATCGCCTCTCTGAAGGACGAACCATTGCGGTGCTCCAGGCCGACGGACAGCAGTTTGGCCTGGTCGTCGACGAGGTGGTCAACACCGAAGAAATCGTGGTTAAGCCGTTGTCTCAGCAGCTGAAGCGGATTTCGATCTACTCAGGCGCAACGATTCTTGGTGATGGACGAGTTGCTTTGATCCTCGACGTTCTGGCACTTGCCAACATGTCCGGGGTTTTGGCCGGCGATCGGGCCGCACTTGATCAGGGTGCGGCGGATGCAGACGTTGATGCAGATGATCAAGCACATCTTCTGGTTCGCCTTGGTGCGGAACGACGCATGGCAATCCCGCTCGGTGATGTGACCCGGCTTGAGGAGTTCCGTTCAGCATCCGTTGAACATGCTGGTCGTCGCCAAGCAGTTCAATACCGAGGCCAGATTCTTCCGTTGATTCGGCTGGCAGAGGTATTTGGCGCAATGTCTATGCCTGACAGCGAGGACACGATGCATGTCGTGGTTCACACCATTCGTGGGAAGACGATCGGGCTTGTCGTAGACGAGATCCTCGATATAACGACAGGGCCAATGGGCGCACGTGAGGAGTCCACGCAGATGGGCCTGAGCGGGTCAGTGGTTGTGCAAGATCGGATCACCGAACTGTTGAAGGTGGCCGAGGCAGTAGCCCTAGCTGACCCGTCACTTGCGGATCTGTTTGATGAGCCGGAGCCAGTCGTTGATGACTTTCCTGAACTTCCAGAAGTTCCACCGGTGGGCCATGGCCATGGTCGACGTCGATCCAGTCACTACTCGGGGGTGTGACCGTGCTTCAGTACGCGACTTTCAAAATTGGTGAGAACACGTTCGGCGTTGATGTGCGGGTAGTGCAGGAAGTGCTTCGGCCACACCCGATAACGCGTGTGCCACTTGCTCCAGCGTCTATAGCTGGGCTGATCAATCTTCGAGGACAGGTAGTGACGGCCGTTGACATGCGTCAGCGATTAGGACTGCCGCCGAACACCGGTGAACGCGAGTCGATGAACGTAGTGGCGCGCGTCGGCGATGCTGTCGTCTCACTTCTTGTGGACTCCATCGGCGATGTCATCGAGGTCGACGATTCTGACTTCGAGTCACCGCCGGAGACGTTGTCCGGACCTGCTCGTGGCCTTGTACTCGGCGCGTTCAAATTGGACTCAACGCTACTTCTTGCACTTGATGTCGTTCGTGTCGCCGATATCGACGTCGCGGCCTAGGAGAGGAATTACTGTGCACGCACTCGTTGTAGACGACTCTCGCGCAATGCGCTCGATCCTGACTCGCATTTTGGGTGAGGCCGGTTTTGACACCGTGTCCCAGGCTGGTGATGGCCAAGAGGCACTTGATCTGCTTGCTGCTTCGTCGGGCCTGCCCGACATTGCCCTTGTTGACTGGAACATGCCGGTGATGGATGGGCTCACCTTTGTCAGCGAATGTCGCTCCAATCCCGAATACCGCCGAATGACGTTGATGATGGTGACGACGGAAAGTGAGCAGGGGCAGATCGTACGTGCCCTGGCAGCGGGCGCACATGAATATGTGATCAAGCCGTTTACGGCGGATGCGATCGTCGACAAGTTGGAGATCCTCGGTATCACAGCGACGCAGGTGTGACGTGCCTGCAGTCAAAGTTCTCGTCGTCGATGACTCGGCGGTCATTCGTCGCCTCGTCACGACCGTGTTGGAGGGTGACCCGGACATTCACGTGTTAGGGACCGCGAACAACGGTGCAGTTGCGTTGGAGCGGATCGCCGATCTCCATCCTGACCTTGTGACTCTCGACGTGGAAATGCCGGTGATGGATGGGCTTACCGCCTTGCGTGAGATCCGTCGTCGATGGCCAACCCTTCCCGTCATTATGTTTTCCACGCTGACGGAACGCGGCGCAGCGGCCACCATCGATGCTCTCGTATCTGGTGCTTCGGATTACGTCACCAAGCCCTCCAATGTCGGCAGTTTCGCTGCTGGAGTCGAGGCGGTAAAGACCCAGCTAGTTCCCAAGATCAAAGCTCTTTGCCATCGCACGCTAACGCCTGCCGGTGCTCGCGCTACCGCGCCAGCAACGAGGCCTGCGACGACATCGACGACTCCGGTTGCTCGGTCGGCGGGAGTGACGTTGGCGAGCCGGTCCGCTCGAAGCCACCGGCCGGAGATCCTCGTGATCGGCGCGTCAACGGGTGGACCAGATGCACTGTGCACGGTTCTTCGAGAGCTGCCGGCGAACTTCCCTATTCCGATTGCCATCGTTCAACATATGCCGCCACTGTTCACAAAAATGTTCGCTGATCGGCTCGATCGCATCTCGGGTCTGAGTGTTGCCGAGTCGGTTGGTGGTGAGGAGTTACGGCCCGGAACGGTATTTGTTGCACCGGGAGACCATCACCTCGAACTCCGACGTGAGGGCGGCATCGTCAAGACTGCGCTTTCGAGCGCGCCACCGGAAAACTACTGCAGACCGGCGGTTGATGTTCTATTCCGTTCTGCCGCAGCCCTTTACAACGGTGGAGTACTCGCCTGTGTGCTCACTGGCATGGGGCATGACGGTGGTGTTGGCTCGAAGGCAATCGTCGCCGCCGGAGGCACTGTGATTGTGCAAGACGAACGAACATCCGTCGTGTGGGGTATGCCAGGCACCGTGGCGAATGCAGGTTCCGCGGCTGCAGTTCTTCCCCTTGATCGCATCGCTGACGCCCTCACACAGGCGGCACGCTCAAACGCATTGGTAGGTACCCCATGAGCATCTCGGCCACTGACTTTAACTTTGTCCGCGATCTGGCACTTACCAAGGCGGCCATCGTTCTGGAGCCAGGTAAGGAGTACCTCGTTGAGTCGAGGCTCACGCCTATTGCTCGCCAGATAGGTGTGCAGGATGCGTCGGCTTTGGTGCAACGGTTACGACGTGGCGGAGAGGCGCAGCTCCAAGCACAAGTTGTAGACGCTCTGACTACGAATGAGACGTCGTGGTTTCGTGATCGGCACCCCTTCGATGCACTAGGCAAGTTCATGATTCCCGAACTCGTGGAAGCGCGTCGCGCCACTCGAACAATCTCAATTTGGTCGGCCGCATGCTCAAGCGGTCAGGAGCCGTACTCGATCGCGATGACCCTCCTCGATGTTCCCGCACTTGCCGGTTGGAACATCCGAATAACGGCCACGGATCTATCGGCCGAAATGCTCGCGCGCGCGCGGGAAGGGCATTTCAGCCAACTCGAGATTAACCGGGGGCTCCCGGCCACTCACCTGGTGCGGCACTTCGAACGTGCCGGCACGGGCTGGCGAGTTAATGAGCAACTTCGTCGCATGGTGACGTTTGAACCTCACAACCTTTTGAACGCGCCACCACTCGGTGGACCATTCGACATTGTTTTTATTCGAAATGTCCTCATCTACTTCTCTCCGGCGACGAAGAGTGAAGTACTGGCGAAAGTTCGTCGAGCGCTCCGACCCGATGGGTTCGTAGTTCTCGGTGGAGCGGAAACCTCGCTAGGAATTGATGACCAACTCGTTCGGACCGAGATCGCCCGATCCTCGGTATACCGGCTAAAGCGCTAGCAAGCTGGATTAGGAGAAGCACATGAGTCAGACCTTTGAAGCCAGCCTGGCAGGAGATCCGGCCGAGGCAATTTCGCCAGAAGAGTTGAGCGAGGCGCTAGGCGAAGTCCTGTCTTCGCTTGGCCTGGAATCGTTTCCGATCGAGGCTAATACCGGCCAGGAGTTGGACGTCTCGGGCTCGGTGACGATTTCTGGCGAGTGGAACGGTGCAGTTCAGATGGAGCTCACCGACGCCTCTCAGCGCGGCACAGCTGCGGCCATGTTCCTGCTTGACCCGGACGTGCTCTCGGCCGAGGAGATCGTTGACGCTGTCGGCGAGTTGGTGAACATGGTTGGTGGTGGCATCAAGGGGATGCTTCCTGAGCCAAGCCGGTTGTCACTACCAACCGTTGTACAGGGCCACGACCTTCACTTGTCGTTCCCCGGAATGGCACCAGTGCTCAGGTACGCGCGTGCAAGCGAGTCGGGCCCGATCGCGGTCACGATCTGGGCCGAGAGCAGCGATTCGTAACCGACCACCGTTGTAATGAATTCAATTCCGTACAAAGCAGACGAGGACATGGACAATGCACATCCTGGTTGTTGATGACAGCAAGGTGATGCGCAGCATCGTTACCCGCACGCTGCGCCAAGCCGGCTTCGACAGTTACGACATTCACGAAGCCGACAACGGCCGCGCTGGACTCGACGCTGCGCTGGCACAGCCCCCGCTACTGGTGCTTTCCGACTGGAACATGCCGGAAATGAGCGGTATCGAGTTCCTCACTGGTCTGCGCGACGCAGGTTCAACCGTGCCATTCGGATTCGTCACGTCTGAGGGTTCCGATGAGATGCGCGGCCGAGCTGAATCAGCAGGTGCATCGTTCCTCATCGCCAAACCTTTCACTGCAGACACGTTTAGGGACGCATTGTCCGAGGTGCTGTCATGAGCGTTAAGACCATTCCGGCGCCGAAGTATGTCAAGGACACACTTACCGGAATTGCGGACAAGGCGGTCGAGATCGGCAATGGTCGACCGATCGCCGTCACGTCGGATTCCGATACATACGTGGGTATTTACACCAACGACCATCTCAAGATCGGCGCGATCATGGTGCTGGATCTTCCACTTGCGGGCTGGCTGACAGCCGCACTGTGCGTCATGCCCCCAGGTGGGGTGCAGGAGGCGGTGGAACGACGGATACTTCCAGCCACGGTCGTCGAGGCGATACCCGAGGTCTTTAACATGTCGGCAGGGATCTTCAACTATCCGGGCGGGCAGCACCTGAAGGTGTACCAAACTGTGGAGCCCGGGACCCAGCCGCCACTTGATGTGTTGGCACTTGCTAACTCGCTGGGCCGAAGGTTAGACCTGCACGTCACCGTTCCAAGTTATGGTGACGGTTACCTGTCGATCGTCCTCGCACCGTAGTAAGGGTGCAGGCGAACTAATCGGTCGGCTTCTGGCCAAGATGGGCAGCGAACGATGAAGCCTGTTCGGCTGACACGGTGGCCTGTCGATTAACTTCGGCAATTTGTTCGTACACCTCTTGGCGGTGCACGACAACACTTCGTGGCGCGTCAATACCAAGCCGGATGACATCTCCCCGCACTTCAAGCACGGTGATCGTGATGTCGTTTCCGATGACGATACTTTCGCCGGTCCGTCGGCTGAGAACTAGCACAGCCCTAGCCTACGGCCGATGAGGTTAATGGGGCGCGAAGTGAGAGCGTGGCGTCTTCGAGAACAACCTGGGCTCCTTTGCGCTTCGTGGAGTTCACGATCACGGGGGCGGCGAGGTTCGCCGTTGAGGATGGCAGGTCTGCTCCGACCGTGACGATCAGTAGCACGAGGGCATCCGTCTCATCTGTGAGATCGAGCTGTTCGGCGATATCGTCACCGATTTCCGGGGCGTAGTCCGGAAAGAAACTAAACGAGGGCACTGCGACGAAGCGGGTACCGCTGCCATCAAGCGCATAGAGATCGAACACTGAGCCCAGCTCGTCAAGGCGCACAAGGGCCCAGTCGTGGATGTGAGGGAAGCCAGGTATTCCATCGGCGAAATGCACGACCGGAACTTCCTGCGACTCGGCAACGCCGAGTTCGGTCATCGGTTCCTCCCCAAGTTGTGTGGCGTGGTCTGTGTGGTCCCGGCGAAAGTCGCTGCCCGGCACCAATGTTCTTGACCCTGACATTAGCCCATCCCTACCGCTGGATTAGTGAACATGTCTGTGGCGACGTCAGCGGAGGAAGTCAACAAGTGAGGGCTGAACGATCGAGGCGGTCGATTTCAGTGCCGCCTGATAGGCGGCCTGCTGAAGACTGATGTTCATCAGGGTTTTCGGTAGATCGACATCTTCTATACCCGATAGTGATGACTTCAGATCTAGTTGCTTCGAGTCTGAGTTCTGCCGCACTTGTTCCACACGGCTGAAGCGCGCGCCAACGTCGGCAAGTTTGGTCACGATGGTCGATGATCGCGCGTCGATCGACGTGAGGTTACTCGCTAGAGCCGCAGTGTTGCCGCTGCTGAGATTGGCGGCGATGTTTGTCAGAAGTGTGAACACGTCGTTGCCGGTTGAATCATCACCGAACACATCGCGTCCATTCACGTCGACACGAACGCTATTGCCGGCACCCACCGTTCGCGAGACTGCAACGGAATCGCCTTGAAAGACCCCTGCCGTCGAATAGGCGGTAGCCGAGGCAGTTGCGCCACCAAAAACGGGTCGACCGAGGTAATTGGTGTTCGCATCCCCTAAGAGAGTTTGTCTCAGTGACGTCACCTCAGTAGCAAGTGCCTGCAGGCTCTGGGTGGAGTTCGATCCTGACGATAATCCTTGAACCACGAGATCGCGGACACGTCGCAATGTTGAATTGGCAGAAGTAAGGGCAGTGTCCAACGTACCGAGCCAGCCGATTCCGTCCGTCGCGTTACGAGCCCACTGCTCTTGACGTGAGATCTCGCCGCGCAGTTGTAGCGCGGAAACGGTGCCAGCCGGATCATCACTAGGCCGCGTGATTACCTTGCCACTGGACACTTCCTGTTGAAGGCGTGTCAATGCGTTCTGGTTGCTCTCCAAGCCAGCCAGAGTGCGTGCAGCAGTCATTCGCTGAGTTATGCGCATGCCGTCCATGTCCTACCTCGCGGTTATCTGCCGGCCAAACCGGTTCGGTTGATGAGAGTGTCAAGCAGTTGATCGACAGCTGTGAGGACGCGACCCGATGCTTCGTATGCGCGTTGGTAAGTGACGAGGTTCGTCATCTCTTCATCGATGCTGACCCCCGAGGTCGATTCGCGAGCATCATCGATCTGAGTTGTCACGCTGCTCTGCGTCGTCGAGCGAAGATTTGCGTTCGACGTTGCGATGCCAAGATTTACGACGAGTGAGTGGTATTCGGCATTTGGGCCGTTCACGTCGCCCGCCAACCTAGCCAGAGCATCGGCGTTACTGCCGTCCTTCGAGGCACCCGCTGCTCCGGGTGGTTGATTGGATGCAGCCAGGAGTGCTGGATCAGTGATGGCAACGCTGATGTTGGCAGCGGTCGTGCCTGTTAAGAACGCGCCGCCAGGATTTCCGTTGGCGTCGTAGGTGGGGTGAGTGCCCGTCGATGCATGAACGGCGTTGACGCTTGTTACCAATTGCGCTGCAACGGCATCCAACTTTGATTTCCACGTAGGCACGATGTTGTTGATGGTGTCCAACAGGCCGGCTGCGGTTCCGCCTACCCCGGTGGCAGTGCTGCCATCCTTGTCCCACGTCAACCGCGTTCCGCTGGAATCGGTTGTGGCACTCAGGGTTTCGGCTCGGTTACCTCGAACGATTGCAGTTCCGCCGACGTAGACACCCATGCTTCCGTTGGCATCCGTGCGTGCCTGGCCGCCGACGAGTTGGGCAAGAGTGTCGGCCAAGTTGTCGCGTTGATCGAGCAGTTCATTCACCGGAACGCCGCTCTTGCCGCCCTGAAGGATTGCCGTGTTGAGGGCTGCAAGGTTCGCCGCGGCGGTGTTGATTTGGGTTGCAATCGCACTGAGCTTTTCGACGTTGTTGGAGCTAAGCGCATCGAGTGATGTGCTGGTCTGGTTCAGCCACGTAGCGACAGTGTTCGCCTTTGCGATGACTTGAGAGCGGGCAGCCGGATCACTCGGGTTGTTGGCTACGTCGCCGAAGCCGCTCCACATCGAGTCGAGCATGCTTTGCAGGCCGTTCGAGCTCGGCTCCGGAAAGAGCGACTCGATCTGGCTCAAGGCGTCAGATGTTGCGCCAAGTGCGCCCTGGCTGGCATGTGCATCGCGTGATCGCACATCTTGGAACGCATCGCGAAGACGCTGAACATCGGCAATACGTACTCCACCGTTGCTCCCGTCGTACTTTGCCCAGATGGCCGGTTGCGTGGGTGCGCCAATCGCCTCGGAGACTAGGCGCTGACGTGTGTAACCGGCGGTGTTCGCGTTCGCGACGTTCTGGCCGGTCACGTCCATGCCTCTGCGGGCAGCCATCAATCCTGACAGGGCCAAGTTCAGGGTTGAGAAATCACTCATCTCACAGCTCACCATCCACGAGCACATGTCGACGAGCTGGTCCATCTCGACGTCCGCGTGCTTCGTAGGTTGAGTTGTTGATTCCGTCTTCTAGCCCTTGCAGTAGAGGTAGTGCGGCTGATTGCGCCGATCTAACAAGATCCCTGTTAGCTCCGCCGGCGGTTTCGATTCGTGAGGCTAAGTCAAGGAATGCCTTGTGGTGATCACTCAGGATGTCCGACCACGGTTGAGGGGCTGCCTTGGCGATGTGGCGAAGGCTTGGTTGCGAGCCGAGGTTGAGTTCTTGCCCGACCTCTTCAACGGCGATGGCGCGGCGTAACTCGGCCTGTCCGAGAACCTCGACGACAGCGTCAACCTCGCGAGCGGCAACAGCGAGCCACTCTGTGCGCCCCGTGGTCAGCATCAGCTGCTGGGTCTGCAACTTGTAGAGGAGCAACTCGAGCACTTCTCGTTCGCGCCAAAGCAGCGCAGATAGGTCGTTGAGGCTCATCGTTGAACACCATCCTGGGCAATCGTCATACCCGCCCATCGTCAACGCGCTACTGATCCTGACTGTTTTTGAATCAGTGTTGACTCACAGGGAGCCGTGGAATCACAGCAGGAAACGGCATTGGTGGCTCTGTTGACCCGAACGGGCGACATTCGCATCCACGGGTTGCTTCGCCGGATGGCTGGCCTCGATATTTGCTGACCACAGGGCTTACTTCAAGATTTAGTAAAGATAAATGCAAGAAAGTCTTCTCAAAGGCTCAAGGAAACCTCAAGAACCGCCGAAATGTGATGAGAAGCACCCGCAAGACCGACTTTACGACCCGATCGGCCCGGCCACCTCGGCCAAACGCAGGATGCAAAGCCACGACATGGAAGACATCGCCCACAGGTTGTTCCTGACTCACCTGGCCGGATTAACACCGGACAGGCGCTTGCAAAGGGGAAGTAAATGAGTGACGCAACACCGGGTACGCCCGATGAACTGATCGAGTCCCACATTCCGCTCGTTGGTCACATCGTGGCCGAGGTCGCCTCACGGCTGCCCGCCCATGTGTCCAAGGATGATTTGCACAGTGCCGGACTCGTCGGATTGGTTCAGGCCGGTGCGGCCTATCAGGCTGAACGGGGTGTGCCATTTCGTCGGTATGCGGCCATGCGCATTCGCGGCGCCATCGTTGACGAACTACGTGCAGCTGACTGGGCGAGCCGCTCCAGTCGCGCCCAGGGTCGACGCCGAGATGTCGCAGTAGAGCAGCTAGGTGCGGCACTCGGCCGCACGCCAAATCAGGCTGAGATCGCTAGCTTCCTTGGCGTAACGGTCGCCGAGTTAGACCAGGTTGATGAGCAACTCAAGCGCACCGTGGTTCTGTCGCTTGATGCTGCTCTTGATCCTGATGCTTTCGCTGGAGTTAAGTCGTCTGACCCGACTCCAGAGGACTACTTGATCGAAGGTGAGCAGCTCGTTTATCTACGTGCAGCCGTCGAGAATCTCGATGAGCGCCTGCGCACAGTAGTGACGATGTACTTCTTGGAAGGTAAGCCGATGGCTGACATCGCGTCGAAACTCGGCGTGGGTGAGTCACGGATTTCACAGATGCGCGCCGAAGCACTTGAGCTTTTGAAGGATGGCATCAACAGCCAACTCGATCCAGACCAGGTGAAGCCAGTTGGACGCGAGGGGGGATGTGTTGAGCGCCGCCGTGCGACCTACTTTGCGGCAGTGGCTGCCTCGTCAACCTTTCGCACCATGACGGCTACAGACGAAGAGATTCCAGCCGCGCGCTCTGCACGGGTAGGCGTGGCTTAAAGATTCTCAATTCGTGTCATCTACTGGGGTGATGGCGCGAAGTCCCGGCTAGGTAACTAGCTCACAGTTTGCCCCCAGAAGAAAAAGATTCTGAAAAAACCTCAGAGTCAGATCCGCATCACCGATGAGGGCAATGTCGGTTCACGGATGAGCCGGTATCAGGTAAGAGACCATATCAAGGAGGAAATCATGGGTCTCCGCATTAATCAGAACATCGCGGCAATGAACGCGTACCGCAATCTGTCGGTAACGTCGGGCCAGATGGAAAAGTCACTGGAGAAGCTTTCGAGCGGCTTCCGAATCAACCGCGCTGCCGACGATGCTGCCGGCCTCGCAATCTCTGAGGGTCTGCGTTCGCAGATCGGCGGCCTCAAGACGGCCGTCCGCAACGCTCAGGACGGCGTCAGTGTTGTACAAACTGCTGAAGGTGCACTCACCGAGGTTCACTCAATTCTTCAGCGTGTTCGTGACCTGTCAGTACAGGCAGCAAACGACGGTTCCAACAACACCACGTCACTGTCGGCAATCCAGTCTGAAATCACTCAGCTGGGTCAGGCTCTGACTGACATTGCTGGACGCACGAACTTCAACGGTAAGAACCTACTTGATGGTTCGAACGCCACGTTGACGTTCCAGGTAGGTGCCAATAGCGGTGACTCAGCTACCGTCACCCTGACCGATATCACGGCAGTGGCCACGGCCGTTACCGCCATCGATGTGACAGCCGCTGGTGGTGGCGCTGCAGGAATCACGGCAGTCGATACCCAGATCGGTACCGTTTCAAGCGCTCGAGCAGCACTTGGTGCTTCGCAGAACTACCTCGAGCACACCGTCAACAGCTTGAATGTTGCTGTTGAGAACATCTCCGCCTCTGAAAGCCGCATCCGCGACACGGATATGGCACAGGAGATGGTGCAGTTCACCCGTTCGCAGATCCTCTCGCAGGCTGGTACCGCGATGTTGGCTCAGGCGAACAGTGCACCACAGGGTGTGCTCCAGCTGCTCCGCGGCTAAACACACTAAGCCTTATGTCACCATCGCCGATGGTGAGTCATGAGGTTTGGTGAGAGCCGGGGGGAGCAGCAGCCGATGAGGTTCTGTTCCCCCCGGCCACAAACATTTGTGGGCAAGTGAGGGGGTATGACAGATGGCGAATTCCGTTTCGGGCGTTGGCACTATTAACGTCGCAAATATGGTCAACCAGCTGATGTCCGTTGAGGGTAATCAGCAAATCCTGCTTAAGCAGAAAGCTGCCGCGCAGCAGAGCGCAATCACCGCCTTGCAGTCGATCAACTCTGGGATGCTCAATCTCAAGACCCTGAGCGAAGGAATCATCGGCGCGGGCGTGACTACCCAGCCGTGGAACAATCTCGCCGGTACATCCTCCGACACATCCATTTCTGTAACTGCGGGTACTGGTGCCCAGGCGGGCACGTACAACGTGACGGTCGACCAGCTTGCGACAGCGCAACAGACTACGTATGCCACGTCTGTGGCGATGGCCGATAAAGTTGCCGCGGCCGCCACTCTCGTCATTTCAGGTGCAGCTGGAACGCCACCTACGACGGTAAACGTCGGCACTGGAACGCTGTCCGAGGTTGTTGCCGCCATTAATGCGGCTCCGGCAGCTGGTGTTAGCGCAACTGCTGTTCAGATTGCGCCCGGCCAATTCAAACTTCTGTTGACGTCGAAAGTCACCGGTTCGTCCGGCGGATTCTCCGTCACGGGGATGGTCGACGACTCACAGCTCGTCAATGCCACCGTTGCCCAGGACGCGAAGGTGACCGTTCCCGGAATTGGGCAGATCACGTCGACGTCGAATACGTTTCAGAATGTCTTTCCAGGCGTAACGTTCACCGTCACCAAGCCAGCAACTACGGCAACGTTGACCGTTGCCAACGACGCTACGGGGATGACGTCCCAGGTGCAGAAACTGGTTGACGCCCTCAACAGTGTGCTGACGACCATAAGTGCTAAGTCCGCATACGACACCACCAACAAGAAGGCCGGTCCGCTCACTGGAAGTCCGGTAGCGACATCCTTGAGTGATCAGCTTTCTGATGCAGTGTTCTCGCCGACTCCGGGTGATTCCTTGTCGCAGATTGGCATCCAAACGACGCGACAGGGCACCTACAGTTTTGATGCGTCTGCGTTCACCGCGAAGCTCAACAGCGATCCGGACTCCGCCCAGCGGCTGGTTGAAGGCTTGGCTACGCGGCTACAGGCGATTTCTAGTTCGGTAACCCGTATTGGCACTGGGCAGGTCAGCATCGCCATCGACGGTGGTAACTCGGTTCTCAAGACTCTGAACGATCAAGTAGCAGACTGGGATCTGCGCTTGGCTGACATGCGCGCCTCATACACACGACAGTTCTCGGCGTTGAATACGACGCTGGCCAAAATGCAAGACCAACAGAGCTGGTTAGCCAATCAGTTCTCAACAATGAGTGCTGGTTAGGGGCCACGATGTCTCATCTGACGAATCGCGTTCACGCCGCCTACCAGAGCGACGGTGTCACGACGGCGTCTCCAGGCCGCCTGATTGTCATGCTCTATGACCGTCTGCTGATTGACTTGGATCGTGCTGAAGCGGCTCTGAATTCGCACCAGTCCTCGCACGAGCATCTGCTTCACGCGCAAGACATCGTGCTCGAGCTTCGGGTCAGCTTGGACATAGCTGTCTGGGATGGTGCCGCGGCACTCGCGGGAATCTATACGTTCGTCTACCAAGAACTTGTGCTTGCAAATGTGAAGCGGGACGCGAACCGAGTCGCGGCCTGCCGTCAATTACTCAAGCCACTGCGTGACGCGTGGGCGCAGGTGCTCGAGTCGCAGCAAGGCCCGCGTGCAGGTGCGCAGCCGCTCGACATCGGACTCACCGCGTGACCCAACAAACGTCACCCATCGGCCCGACGCCTTCGCAGCGGGTCGATAGTGCGTCGACCACTTTCGCTCTTTCGGGCACGCCCGCACCGATGGGCGCTTCAGCGGTTCAGAGCTCGACGTTGGCCGAGTGGGCTGCGGTTTTGGACTCGCTAGAGAGCGACCTACGCAATGCTGAATGGCTGCTCTCGCACGGAGTTGGGGAAGCGGAGGTTCTTGCTGCGTCATGGTGCGCACCTGAGAACCTCGGCCCGCTGCCGGCGCAGTACGCGCAATGGGTGCAGTCCCTGCTGGAACGGCAGGCGCAGATGTACACCCGACTGTTGTCTGCAACCTCTCGCACACGGCAGCGGGGTACCTATTTCACGTCACCAGGGTCCCGTGCACAGGGCGCCCAGTCGCGGTTTGTGGACGCCCGCGCGTAGCGGCTTCGATCTCAACACGTCTGCATATCCTCAAGCCCTCACGGGGTTTCACTTGTCACCGCGCTACGAGGTCATCGCACCGACGTGGGACGGGCCTAAAACAGTTCTAACCCAAGACGGCTTCGGTGTGAAGGTACCGATACCGCACTTGGGTTAGAACTGTTAGGAGGTAGAGCTGGCCTCGAGGCAGCCCTACCTCGTCTGTGGATGGTTAAACCCGGAACTTCCCTACGACGACGGTCAGATCGCCTGCCATGCGCGAAAGATCGTCGACGGCAGTCCGTGAACTCTCAACTGCTCGGGTCGTCTCCTGGGCCGCACCTGCGACCGCCAAAATCGATGACGCAATCGCATCCGACCCGTGAGCTGCCTCAGACACATTGCGGTTCATCTCGCCGGTGGTGGCTGTCTGCTCTTCGACAGCGGCGGCGATGGTCGCCTGGAAGTCGTTGATACGGGCGATGACGTCAGAGATCTGAGTGATCGCGGCTACGGCGCTCACTGTGTCGTCCTGAATGGCATCGACGCGACGGGCGATATCTTCAGTGGCGCGTGCGGTCTCTTGAGCGAGGTCTTTGACCTCGTTGGCGACGACGGCGAAGCCTTTACCCGCTTCACCCGCCCGCGCCGCTTCGATCGTGGCGTTGAGAGCAAGCAGGTTTGTCTGCTCCGCGATCGTCGTGATGACCTTGACGACGTTTCCGATTTCGCTGCTTGATTCTCCGAGCCGTCCGACTGTTGCATTCGTCTGATGAGCCAGACCGACGGCCTCGGATGCAACTCGTGCGGCCTCGTGTGCATTCTCGGCAATCTCGGAGATGGACTGCCCCATTTGATTTGAGCTCGTTGCGACCGTCTGAACGTTTGAAGACACCTGTTCGGCTGTTGTTGAAACGCGATCAGCTTGATCGGACGTGGCGCTGGCAGACGATGCGATCTGCGAGCTCACACTCGAGATCCGTCCTGCCGCTTGGGCAACTGCCTGAGACGAAACATCAATCGTTGCAACGGTTTCGCGGATGCTCTGTTGTGCTCGTGTTAGCGAGCGGGCCATCTGTCCAGCTTCGTCACGGTAGGGAACATCGACCTCCACGGTGAGATCCCCATCAGCCATCGCATCGAGCGCCACAGCAACCTGACGCAGTGGTCGGACAACGGAACGGGACACTGCCCAAGCCAGGAGCCCAACCAATGCGGCACCGATCAAGCCCAACAGGATAGATAGCGTTTGTGCTCGAGAGGCACTGCTTTCTGCAGCGTCTGCTGCAGCGTTGCTCTGTCCTTCGACGACGTCGGCGACGGGCGGCAGTGCATGTTCGACCGCGTGAAAATTGACCATGAATTGTTCGTACTGCTTAGTAGCCTTTGCCGGGTTGGTGGCAATCGTGTTCAACATTGCGTTCGCCGCGGCGACGTACGCGGTGACATCTTTCTGGGCGGTGGCAACAGCCGCGTCCGCCTTATGGTTGAGCTGGCTACTCGCTGCGTCGACCTGGTTGAGCCCCGACGTCAGGATCTCGCCGTTGTCTTTGATTCCGGCACGTGAGTTCTCGATCTGGGTCGGGAACGCCATTGCCTCAACGACATTTTCGCGCACGGCGTCATGAGCCATGTCTGACGCAAGTGTGACGCGCGTCAGGGCGTTCAGATCTGCGATGGTCTGGGTTTGGCTTGCGGATTGTCGCGCAGCGACGATTCCCGCGTAGGCGACGGCCACAATGCTCAAAATGGCCACAGCAACGAGCGCGGCGAGTTTGTGAGCGATCGATCGATCGCCCCACAGTTGCTTTATTGCTCCCACAACGAACCTCTCCCTGACGAAAGTGCCGATGCGCGCGTGACGTCTGGTCAGATGCGCCTAGCCATGGGTCCACACCCATGTCAGGGTTCTCATCGGAGTTTTAGTGGAGGACCTTCGTAAAAACCAAGGGAGATAGTCACAGACAGCGAAACTGGCTTGCCGTTCCGTGGGCTGGACGGGTGGTTGCCTTCGCCAATCACCGATTGTTCATAAACCCGTACCCAACACGTCACTTGCGCATCATCCGTAACAAACTGCGCCGTCGACTCTTGAGATATGCGAATCGCGGTGGCAAGCGAATCGTTCCTCCCCCGGATCAACGGGGTGACGAACTCGGTGGCACGTGTTCTAGAGCATGTTGAACGGACCGGACACGAAGCGATCGTGTACGCCCCTGGGGTGGACGACGGAAGTTCGTATGCGGGGACGAGCGTCGTCGGACTGCCCTGGGTGCCGATGCCTGGGTACCGCGAAGTGTGCATCTCAACAGCTGGTACCCGAACGTTCGTGAATCACTTCCGAGAGTTTCGGCCTGATGTCATTCACCTTGCGAGCCCATTCGTGATTGGCCCACCGGTGATCCGAGCTGCACGCCAGCTGGGTATCCCGGTGGTCGCGGTGTTCCAGACCGATATGGCCGGATTCGCGTCCGAGTACGGGCTGTCGGCACTGGCCGATATCGCGTGGCATCGCTTGCGGCGCATTCATAGCGCCGCGGATGTGACCCTCGTTCCGTCGTCAGCGACGTACCGGATGCTTGAACAGCAGGGATTCTCGCGGTTAGCGCTCTGGCCGCGTGGTGTTGATACTGCCCGATTCAATCCGAAACACAGAAGCGATGACATGCGTGGACGGCTTGGCGGTCACGGTCGCGTTCTCATTGGTTACGTTGGCCGACTTGCGCAGGAAAAGGAAGTCGCACAGTTGAGCGTGTTCAATGACGATCCCCGTGTACGGGTGGTGATCGTTGGCGATGGCCCCGAACGTGAATCACTTGAGGCGGCGCTGCCCGGTGCTCAATTCACGGGACTCTTGACTGGCCACGAATTGGCTGAGGTTGTGGCAAGTCTCGACATCGTCGTTCATACCGGACGACATGAGACGTTTTGCCAAAGTGTGCAAGAGGCCATGGCCAGTGGGGTGCCTGTTGTTGCTCCCGCCTCTGGGGGCCCACTCGATCTGGTGCAGTCCAGCCACACAGGTTGGTTGTATCGCCCGGGAGATCAGCGGGATCTGCATGACCGGGTCATGGACCTCGCAGGTGATTCCTATAAGCGTGCCGCCATGGGTGCGGCGGCGCGAGCAGCCGTTGCTCACCGCACCTGGAGCAACATCGGCGACCTCCTGCTCGGACACTACGAATCAACGCGACTGGCTCGCGGGCTGATAACTGGCTAAGGGGATTCACATGGCGCGCATTGTGCAGGTTGCGAACTTCTACGGTCCGCGTAGCGGTGGCATTAAGACGACCATGAATCGTCTTGGGGCCGGCTACATACAGTCCGGCCATGAGTCGGTGCTCATAGTGCCGGGGGTCCGTGACTCCGATGAACAGACCGAGGCGGGTCGTCTGATCACGATGGAATCGCCTGAGCTTCCCAAGTCCGGTGGCTATCGCGTCATGACGAACGTTGATTGGCTGTGCTCAGTGCTGGGGCGGATCGAGCCAGATCGATTGGAAGTCTCGGACCGCCTCACCCTCCGGTCGCTTGGCTGGTGGGCTCGCGCCGCTGGGATCCCGTCAGTGATGTGGGCTCATGAACGGGTCGATGGAGTCTTGAGTGCGTGGACCGGACATGCGCTAGGGACACCACGAATTGCCGATGCATGGAATCGTGCGACCGTCCGACGATTTGATCGCGTCATTGCAACCACGAACTTTGCTCGCCAAGAGATTGATCGAATCGGTTGGACCAAGGTGTCCACCGTTCCGCTCGGCGTAGACCTTGACCAGTTCCATCCGTACAAGTGGAGCGCGGACGAACGATTCGCCCACGGGGGTGACGATGTGGACGCTCTCATTGTGATGTGTAGTCGCCTGTCCAAGGAGAAGCGACCGGAGCTTGCCGTTGATGCGATTCGCTCATTGCAGTCATACGGATTCCGCGCCCGATTGATCGTCGTGGGCTCCGGGCCCATGGAGGATCAGCTTCGCCGACGTTCGGCAGATCTGCCCGTGACGTGGCTCGGGTTCGTCTCGGATCGTGAGGAGCTGGCACGACTTTTGGCCACAGCCGATGTCGTGATCGCGCCCGGTCCGATCGAGACGTTTGGACTAGCCGCTCTCGAGGCACTTGCATCCGGTACTCCGGTGGTGGCCTCGAACACCAGCGCCGTCGGCGAAATCATCGGTTCGACGGGCGGTCGGGTGGCTTCACCGGATGCAGCCTCAATGGCCGCAGCGATTCTGGAAGTGATCTCCACCGGCGAACCACATCGACGCGCTGCTGCTCGCCGACGTGCCGAGCAGTTTCCGTGGCACAAGACGGTTCACGAGATGCTCCGCGTCCACGGGCTCACGCATGGGAGTGTGCCGACGCAGGTGGTGGCGTGAATGTCGCTCCGTATTGTCGCCCTTGGCGACAGCGTTACCACGGGAGTTGGCGATGCGGTTTTGCCGGACTTTCAGCCGGGCTGGGTTGCACACTTAGCCAGACTCGTCGGTGCCACCGAGGTATGTAACCTCGCGCGCATGGGTGCCCGCGCACGCGATGTGCTGCGTGATCAAGTGCCCGAGGTGCACGGGCAGGATGTGCATGTCGTGACCCTCTTGGTAGGGGGCAATGATGTGTTGCGAAAGGACTTTGACCCCGCCCGGGTGGGGCAGACAGTGCGTGAAATCTGCGCACGTTTCTCAAGAGCAACAAGCGTCGTGGTCGTGCTGCTGCATGATCCGCAACGAGTGCTGCCCACCTTCTCCGGTGATGCCGGTCGAGTGATCGCGCGCCGAGCAGCGGCGGTGAACGACGAGGTTCGACGACTCGTCTCTGCTGAGGAGTCAGTGATTGTGGTGGACATATCCACCGAGCCGGGCGCCCATGACCTCAAGAACTGGCATATCGACCGCATGCACCCTTCGCCCACTGGTCACAGATGGTTGGCCCGCGTGGTTGCCGATGCGATGGCTGAACGCGGCCTCGTCACTGTGTCAGAGTGCGAGGATCCTGTGCCGCCGACGCCGTCTAGGTGGATCCAACTCGCGTGGTTCATCGCCGCGGGCGTTCCCTGGGCGATCAAGCGCAGTGTCGATTTGCTGCCCGAACTCGTGTCGGTGATTGTTGCCGATCGGCGGCAGTTGAAGCGTGATGGGCTGCTGGAAATGAAACAAGGCCCGCGCTACGCGGACCTTGCATCTGGCGACCCCGACCGGGCTCGAACCGGCGACCTCCGCCGTGACAGGGCGGCGCGCTAACCAACTGCGCTACGGGGCCTTACTCTTGGCGACTTAGTGCCAAGCCGTACTGACGTGCGTACCCCCAACGGGATTCGAACCCGTGCTACCGCCGTGAAAGGGCGGCGTCCTGGGCCACTAGACGATGGGGGCCTGGTACTACCCCCGACGTCGTCCGTCAGGAGACGCTGGAGAGCATACGCGACAAATGAGTAAGGCTCCAAAACGAAGTCTCACACCATCAGCGCCTCATAATGCTACCGGGTTCTAGCGGGTGTGCATGCATCGGCCCTTGAGCAGCCATTAGAGCGACGAATCTGGCTCGTCGTTGAGCTTCAGCCCGAACTCTTTAGCGAGTTCGTCGCCAATGAACTTAGGCCCAGCGGACGTCTCGGTGATCGGGTCGCGAAGGTCGATGTGATCGCTCACGCTGTGGTTCAGTTGCCATGACGCCGGAGGTAGTCCACCCGAAACGGGGGTATGACCCATCGCTGGGTGCGGAACCCGAATGGCTTCCGAGTACGTCATCAGCGGATACGGCTTTCCGAGCAAGTCTCCGTGAACGGCCGCAATTCCGAGGTGGCGGGTTTGCTGGAGTAACTCGGGTGAGTCAACCGCTGAAGCGATCGTGATAACCCCGCCCGCGTTGAGAGCGGCCACGATGCCCGCAACGAACTGGCCGTACTCCGGGTCTGAAAGCGTTGCTGCGATGACCATGGGATCCAAGGTGACCGACGTGGCAGGAAGTCGGCGCAGCAGGCTCATCGGTAGGAGTTCAGGGGTGTAGTGGCTGATTCCGAATCCGATGGGCCCATGGTTGAGCAGGTCGCTCAGCCGACGCTGAACCTGTGTCGGTTTGCCGATTCGGTCTACGTCGCCTTCATTCATCGTAAGGACGAGCACCGGGGACGCGATCGGGCCATCGTCGTATGGTTCGAGTGCCTCCTTGGCGGCTTTCGCTGTGCCCTGGTTGAGAGCTGATCGTGACGTCGGCAGCCATAGTGACAGCTGCTCAACATGATCAGGGGCACACGCCCGCACATCTTGAATTGCTTGGGCAATCATCCACAGAAGTACCGGCTTTGCGGCCGGATCACGCAATGCCGTGGTGATTTCCTCCTGTGGCACCACCATGTCACCACGTCGCCAATGCAGGATGGTGTCGAAGCCGACGACGGTTTGTGTAGCCAGCGTGTAGACGGGTCGGTAGTGCACCCGCAATTCCCCACGGTCTAAGGCTCCGACGAGATCCAATAGAGGAACGACACCTTCAGGGTCGTGAATGATGACCGCGCCACCACCGATGTCTTTGGCCTGGTACATCGCCAAGTCGGCCATGCGCTCGATTTCTTCGCTGGTGTGATGGCCCATAACGGACAAGGCAGCTCCGACGCTTGCGCTGATCGGAATATGGTCGCTTCCGATCAGCACGGGCTCGCGAAGTACGGAGATGGCTCGCTCGGCAAGCTGCTGAACGCTTTCGGTGCCGTCAACCTCGTCGCATAGGACGAGGAATTCATCCCCGCCGCGGTGGGCCACAAGGTCTGACGTGCGGAACGCTGTGCGCAGTCTTTCAGCGGCGATCTTGACGAGTTCGTCACCGGCTTGGTGGCCCATCGAGTTGTTGATCATCCGCAAACCGTCAAGATCGATGAACAACACCGCAACCTGCGATTGGTTGCGTCGCGCTCGGTGAAGTGACTGCTGTAACTCCGCTGAAAACAGGTCGCGATTCGGCAAGCCGGACAGCGGATTGTGTAGTGCTGCGTAGCGAAGTTGATCCTCGGCCGCCTTTGCCACCGAGATGTCTTCGAGGGTGATCAGATTGTGAGGAGCGTCTTTATAGTCGATTGCGCGGGTGCGAATTCGAATCCAGGCTTGGATTCCGTTGGGCCGCAGGAGCGGGAGCTCTTTGCCGTAGAGGAATCCACCCTCCTCGTTGAGCACATTCGTCTGCAAGATGTTCGAAACATCGTGAGACAGAACGGCTTCACGGCTTCGGCCCACGGCTGCGCAGAAGGAGTCGTTGACTGCAGAGAAATCGCCGTTGGCGTCCACCACCGCCAACCCGACCGGGCTCCCATAAAACACGACGCGCCAAGCCTTTTCACTATCTTCCAGCAGGCGCAGGTACTCCATTTGTTCGTGCACATCGCGAACTACGACGAGCACTTCAGACAGCAGCCCCTCTAGGTCGCGAGAGAACTGACTCACCCGAACATCTCTCCACGCCCATGCGTTTTGAACCCACATGCGAACTTCGAGGTGACGCACTTCATCGTCGTTCATGGTGTCGAGTTCGGACCACCACCGATCAAGTTCCTGCTGATCGTCAGGGTGGATTTTGACGTCGGACAGTGATGAGCCAGCCGCCAGGTTTTCTACGATTGGCGGCTGCGCCTGAACGTCACCCACCATCATCGTGATCGTCCGAGTTTCGGTGTCGACGACCATGATGATGTCGGGCGATGACGCTAGAGCGCGCTCGGCCCGAGACTCTTGCTTCGCGGCACCATCATCGGCTCTGCGGTTGCGCTGATCGTCCGCTGGCGGTGCTTGGATGACTACCTCAGGCGCCGGAACGGAGTATCGCCGGGTCAGTTGACGAGGGGGAGCCGTGGCACCTGTCGGGCCGGGTGGAGTTGGACGCGGGCCTGCCGGACGCGCGGGCGCCGGGATGATCACGGCTGAGCCCGCGGGTTCCTGCCGGTAAAAGCCGATCACGCCGGCGGCAATATTGCGAAGTGATAGTGAGTGTTCACCCCGTTGATCGGGGATGGTGAAGTCCACCGTGAGGGTCGCGGTCTCAGGGCTAAGCCAATAGGCGGCTCTCAACCGGGCACCGTCAACGCTCGTTGTGCCCATGGCGGCGTCGTCGACGGTGTGGACCTCGTCGATCCGCGGTCGACCATGAAGTTCGTAGGTGGTGTCAGACCATGCCACTCGGCCCGTGGGGGTGACGGTAGCGATCCCGATTCCGAAGGAATCGGCAACAGAAACTAGAACATGGTCGACACTGCCGCGGGTACGCAGCAGTGATTCGACGATGTCCCAGCCGTCGGGGGTCTGGCCCGTCATGATCACGATTGTGCCGATCGAGGCAATCCAAAGACACCCCGAGGCCACCGAAATCGGCTATCTGGAGGAGTAATTGGGGTGAATCGTGAGGATCCGGTGAGGTGGCGGGTCGATTTTCTCGACGTTTGGCCGGCTAGCCAGCCACGTTCGCGGTGAGCCGATTGGCAATCGACCCGCCCAGCTTGTTGAACAGCCGCTGATCCTCGGCGGTGAACGGAGTCTTGGGATCAACTTCGAACGTGAGGGCCACGACATACGGGCCATGCTGCTGCCACAACGTCTGAATCAGTCCCGAACTCCCTGTTGACGGCTCGGCGACGAGTTCGTTCATGACCACACGTTCGGCCTCTGGCAGCAGGTTGGTAAGTAGCACCGACGTCGTCGGTTGTGGGTTGACGACAAGTTCAGTGGTGCCGGTCTTGATCACCGTATTGGCCATACATGAGCTGAGTTCGGTGCGAATCTCAGCCAGGGCAGCTGCGGCGTGTGCTGCTGTGTCGTACTTAATGGCGTCGCTCGTCAGGCCCACTCGACTGCCTGTCGAGTCGTACAGCGCCACGAGCCTCCGGGCGACCCGATTTTTCTCACTTGGATACTCGGCGCCGCAGAAGTGCAACGACGACTGAGTCAAGGTGTCACCCTGCGGTAGGAGCTTGACCGAGTAGCCAGTACCAAAATCTGCGGTTCTGAAACCCACATCTGCGAGAGCCCGTTGGGTTGCGTCTGTCACGGTGGAGGTGGGGTCCTGGGAGGTCTGGGACGGGCCAAGGCCCTGCGGTCCATAGCCGCCGACGAATAGGCCGGCGCGCCAGGAACTGGCCAACGGAATCGGAGTGGCTGGGGCGAGAGTTTGGTTCGCCGGCGCCGAACCACAACCCGTGAGGGCGGCGACGATGAATAACGCGGCCGTGCCCAGTGTCCGAGATGAGGTAGCCCACGACATGGCATCAAGTATCGCTGACGTATCAGCCGAACGCTTGTCTACGGTGGTGCGGGTCCTGATCTGCGGGTTGCCCCAGGGGGTGGATCGCCGCTGGTCGCCACCCGAAGTGACTACATGACCGATGCGTTATTGGGGGCGGTGCAGCACAATAACGTCATGGAGACCGACCAGGCAGGCGACGGCGACACATCGCTGCATTCGCTTGCCGGTTTTCGGCCCTCAGTTGCGATCACCATGCGCGAAAATCTTTCAGCCATCCGATCCATCCCGCGATTGCTGCCAAGGTTTCCGACGAAGACCAACGTGGATCGCGATCGGGTCCCGGTGCTGCTGGTGCCGGGATTCATGTCTGGTGACTTCGCGCTCACGCCCATGAATGACAGCCTGCGCGATGCGGGCCACTGGACGTCTCGCTCGGGTATAGCCCCGAACATCGGGTGCACGGTTGAGATGGTGGGCGTGGTTGAGCGACGCGTCGAGTCCATCGCCGAGCGGACTGGACGACGTGTTGCGATCGTTGGTTGGAGCAGAGGCGGCACACTTGGCAAGATCGTTGCAGTTCGTCGCCCAGAGCTTGTCGAATCGTTGATCACCCTGGGCACTCCGAACACCAACCCGTTGGCTGTTAACCAAACACTGGCCAGTCAGTTACAGCTGCTCACGCGATTGCAATCTATGGGTGTCCCTGGAGTTATCGGCCAAGACTGTCTGACCGGATCATGTGCGACGCAGGTTCGCCAATGGCTCGACAGTGACTTCCCCACTCACGTTCGTTACGTGTCGATGTTTTCAATGAATGACGGGGTCATTGACTGGCGCGCTTGTTTGGATCCTGCGGCCGAACATATCGAAGTCGACGCCACGCACATGGCTATGGGCGCCGAGCCGGCCGTGATTGATCGTGTGTGCGAACTTCTCGCGGGTATTGAGCCGGTCGACATCGCGGTTTAACCCTCGGCGCGATGTAATGGTCGTCCCATGGCCAGCATGAATTGGCTCGAGCGAGAGGTTTCTGATGTCCCACGCCGGTGACGATTCGTCGCATCCACTTGGACCGCCGAGCGGTTTGGAGATTCCGCGCTATGCAGGCCCGGATACCTTCGCCCGCCTACCTCGCTTGGACCAGGTAGATCACGCGGCCGTTGCGATCATGGGTGTTGCCTTCGACTCAGGCGTGTCGTACCGACCAGGTGCGCGATTTGGTCCCAGTGGTATTCGTGCGGGCTCGAAACTTCTTCGTCCGTATCACCCTTTCTTGGACGTGAGTCCGTGGGGAGTGCACCAAGTCGCCGATGCGGGAGATATCGGGCCCAATCCATTCGATTTGATGGCCGCGGTTTCTGAGGTTGAGGTTGCAGCGCGTGGCTTGTTGACCAAGGCTGATCGGCTCATCACGATCGGCGGTGATCACACGATCGCACTTCCCCTCCTGCGCGTGATGGCCGAGCGGCACGGACCCATCGCCCTTGTGCACTTCGACGCGCACCTCGATACGTGGGATACGTACTTTGGTGCGCCCTATACCCATGGGACGCCGTTCCGGCGTGCCGTCGAAGAAGGTCTGCTGGATTTGGACGTCTCAGCGCACGTCGGTATCCGTGGTCCGCTATACGACCGCAAGGACTTGGTCGACGATAAGGCGTTGGGTTTTGCCATCGTCAGCACCATGGATGTTGCGCGTCGCGGAGTGGACGAGGCGATCGATCGGGTGCGGGAGCGGGTTGGCGATCGCCCTGTCTATGTCTCCATTGATATCGATGTTCTTGATCCGGCACATGCGCCGGGAACGGGCACCCCTGAACCTGGTGGTCTCACCACACGCGAGTTGCAGCTCATCCTTCGGGGGTTTTCCGATCTGCATATCGTCGGTGCCGATGTCGTTGAGGTTGCCCCGGCCTACGACCATGCCGAACTGACGACTATTGCGGCCGCAAACACTGTGTACGAACTCATGGGCCTCATCGCCTTGGAAGCCCTGTCGACACCGAACGATCACGGAGCGGATTCATGACGGTGAGCCCCGGTGCGATTTCGGCGACGGCATCGGCAGTGGCACGTCGTGAGGTGTCGTGCGTCGACACGGTGACTGAAAGCCTTAACCGGATTGAACAGTTCGATGGTCAGCTTGGCTCGGTGATTGCTCTGCGCGCTGAGTTAGCTCTGCAGGAAGCCTCAGCCCTCGACGCGGTTCTTGCCGAGACTGGCGAGGTTGTTGGCCCACTGCATGGTGTGCCTGTCCTTGTGAAAGATCTCGAGAACGTTGCCGGGATGCAGACGCGCAAGGGCTCGAAGCTGTTTCAGGACGTCGCACCTGCGCAAGTAGACGAAGTCGTGCCGGCTCTCCTTCGTGCGGCCGGGGCAATCATCGTCGGTAAGACCAACCTCCCCGAGTTTGCGACGGAAGGATTCACGGACAATCTGCTTGACGGGCCGACCAAGAATCCATGGGATCTGCGTTACTCACCAGGCGGATCAAGTGGTGGTAGCGGTGCAGCGATAGCCGCCGGTTTGGCACCCATCGCAACCGGAACCGATGGTGGTGGCTCGGTGCGCATTCCCGCTGGTCTCTGTGGCCTGCTTGGCATCAAGCCGACGGTTGGCGCGATTGGTCGCTGGCCAGCACCGGATTGGCTGGACCTTTCAACATATGGTCCGTTCGCAACAACTGCCCAAGATCTCGGCTTGCTCTATTCATTGATGACGGGCGTTGTTCCAGGTGATCCGGCCTCGGCGCCGTCATTCGGTCAGCCCGAAACCGTCTATCGACGCATCGTCGTAACTGAGCGGACGTCACCTTGGGGTCCGCTTCCCGAGCCGGTGCGGTCGTCGTTTCTCGATGCGGCACAACGGTTTGCGGCCATGCTTGGGCTACCTGCGGAGGTGATTGATGGGCAGGGCACGTTTGAAACTGTCGGTGATCCTGACGTGGATTGGTTCACGATGTGCACTGCAGAACATGTTGCAGCCCTGGGCCGCGAGGTAGTGATTGCCAATCTTTCGATCATGCACCCCGCCGCGGCGTCCTTTATGGAAGAAGGACTCCGCGTTGGTATTGATGACTATCTGGGAACGCGTCACCGTCGCCCGAAATACACGCGGATCATTGATGAATTACTGGGTCAAGACACGTTGCTCCTCACGCCGATCCTGGGTGTCGAGGCAATTACGTTTGACGGTCGGCTGCCGAACAGTGACTCGGTAGACATGCTGCCACCAGAGGTTTACTCAACCGCTTTTCAAAACATCACAGGGCATCCAGCTATCTCATTACCGGCTGGGCTTTATCCGAGCGGACTTCCGTTCGGATTGCAGGTAACAGCGCCGCGCTGGCATGACCACCAACTCATTTCGCTGAGTCGGCGCTGGGAAGATGCGTACCCCTGGCAGCGAGTTGCGCCGGGATATACGGAGTTTTCGGTTCACTGAAAGTGCTTGTGGTGCAGAGGCTTTCAGCTTGAGAACGTACAGGTTATCCACCACTTTTATACACAGGGCTGTGTACGAATGAGGCTTTGAGCGCGATCACCTGTGTATGAACCTGTGGGTAAAGATTCTTCGAAAAATAGTTTGGATTTCCCCTTGCATGCGTGATTGCGAGGGCGTAGAAATCTCTTACGTCCTCGCGGACGACAGGGAAGTTGGGGCAACTCGGCGGAACAGTCGGAAACAGGATGGCTCGAAGGAGAACGGCGAATCCGTCCTCGGTGGGAAACCGCAGAGGCTGTGCGTGTCAGTACAGGGAAACGCAAGGACCAACGGGCGGCCAGCCTCTGAGGTAGCGCATCGGTTTCCGGTGCGGGACCCAAGAGGGCGGTGACACCCGCAGACCAGCAAGAGCGACTTGTCGAACTTGACTGATGGCTACAGTGAGGCCCCTCGATCTCATACATCGAGGGGCCTCATTTCATTGTGCCGTAACGGCTTTAGTCCTCTGGTATTTCGATACCTACGGCACGTTGTGTTGGAAAATTATTTGATTCTTCCTCAGCGCATGTTCATTGTTCGTTACCCTCGTGGACTGTCTGGGCCGAGCTCACATCGGTCCCACCGAGTCACGAAAGGACGCGCATGGCCGTCGACACACCCCCTGAAGTCGCCACATCTTCGTGGGACCGTTGGTTTGAACTCACCAAGCGAGGATCCAACAACAATCGCGAGATTCGTGGTGGATTCGTAACCTTCTTCACGATGGCGTACATCGTCATTTTGAACCCGCTCATCATTGGTACGGCTAAAGACGTGAACGGCCAATTCATCGGTGGCACTACCGATATTGGCAAGGCCATCGTGATGGTCACGGCTGCCACCGCTCTCGTCGCCGGTCTGATGACGATTGCGATGGGTGCGATTGGACGATTCCCAGTCGCTCTGGCTGCGGGTCTTGGTCTTAACGGTTACGTGGCGTTCACGTTGGCACCGCATATGTCGTGGGCAGACGCCATGGGACTGATCGTCCTTGAGGGTTTGATCATCGCAGCGCTGGTTCTGACGGGTTTCCGAACTGCGGTCTTCAACGCAGTGCCCGAGCAGCTCAAGTACGCGATCGGTGTCGGAATCGGCCTTTTCATCACAATCATCGGCCTTGTCGACGCCGGGATCGTGCGACCAGGTGTTCCGCTGATTTCGTTTGGTACCTATGGAGCACTGCGTGGCTGGCCAACGTTCGTTTTCGTATTCGGCTTACTGCTGACCTCGGTTCTAGTGGCTCGCCATACGAAGGGGGCAATCCTCATCGGGATCGTGGCCTCCACAATCCTTTCGATGATTATCGAGGCGGTCGCACACGTTGGTCCGCACATTGGTGCAGACGGAAAGGTCGCCAATGACAACGGCTGGAGCTTGAACGTTCCGTCGTGGCCGTCCCAAGTGGTCTCAAATCCAGATCTTGGCCTGCTCGGCAAGTTCAGTCTCTTTGGCGGGTTTCAGGCAATCGGGTTTGTCGCAGCGTCACTGGCGGTCTTCTCCCTTCTTCTCAGCGACTTCTTCGACACGATGGGTACGGTCTTCGGCCTGGCTCATGAGGGTGAAATCCTCAACGAGGACGGGACTGTTCCGCATTTCGAAGCAGTCCTTATGGTCGATTCACTCGCGGCTGCCGCTGGTGGTGCGGCAAGTGTGTCGAGTAATACGAGCTACATCGAATCCGCATCTGGCGTTGGTGAAGGTGCCCGTACTGGTATCGCATCATTGGTAACTGGTGCGCTCTTCCTGGTTGCGATGTTCTTCTCGCCACTTGTGTCGATCGTTCCCCATGAGGCCGCAACGCCTGCCCTGGTGATCGTCGGCTTCCTGATGATGACGCAGATTCGTCATATCGATTTCACTGACTATGAGATTGGTATTCCGGCCTTCTTGACGCTCGCGTTGATGCCGTTCACCTACTCGATTTCCAACGGCATCGGTGCTGGCTTCATCACCTACGTTGTCATCAAACTGTTCAAGGGCAAGGCCAAAGAAGTCCATCCGTTGTTGTGGGTAATCGCGGCCGCATTCGTCATCTACTTCGCATCCGACCCGATATCGCAGTTACTGCACATCGGGTAGCGAGCAGTCGGAATCTGTGGGGTGTCGCGTCATCGACGTGGCACCCCACAGGCATGCCTAACGGTGGTCGTCTGTATGTGACGGTGGGCCCTCGTAGCGCCCATGCAGTGGGACTATCCTGACGGGACAGTGAAATGAGCAACGTTAGGGAGCCGGTATGTACATCCTCAACGCTTGGTACGTGGCGGCCTGGTCGACCGAGGTTAGTCGCGAGCCTGCTCGAAGGGTGATCTGTGAAATCCCGGTCGTGCTGTATCGCACTGAGGCCGGTGAGGCAGTGGCACTCGAGGATCGCTGCCCGCACCGCGGATACCCACTTTCGCCTGGACGACTCGTCGGAGACAACATCGAGTGTGGGTATCACGGTTTTACTTTCGACGGCTCGGGAACCTGCGTTCGAGTGCCCGCCCAAGACATCATCCCGAAGCAGGCCTTCGTCCGGTCATTTCCGTTGGTGGAGAAGGATGGTTGGGTGTGGATCTGGACAGGACAAAAGGAACTCGCCGATGAATCGAAGGTTCCTGATACGCATTGGATGTCTGATCCAGAGTGGGTGACGGTAACGCATAGTTTCCACTTCGCGTGCCGTGCTGAGTTGATCCATGACAACCTTCTCGATCTCACTCACGAGTCTTTTATTCACACGTCCACGGTTGGCGACGACTACATCTACAAGCACGGCATCACCGTGGAAGTGGACGGCGATGTCGTGTCGGCAGATCGTCTGATGCCGGGTGTGGTGGCTCCTCCGCTGTATGCCCGAACGATGGCGACGGAAGGCTTGTACGACCGCTTCCACTGCACTGTCTTCTACCCGCCCGGATACTTGCTGCTGCACTCCGGGATCACGGGGGAAGGTCGTCCGCGTGAAGAGGGATACCTGATCAAGGTGCTGAATGGGATCACGCCGATTGATGCGCACAACTCGTGGTACTACTACGCCTTCTCGCGCAACTTCGGCGTCGATCAACACTGGGCAACTGAAGAATTGGTCACCGGGCTTGCAACCGTTCTTGAGGAAGATAAGGACGCGCTGGAGTGGCAAGAGATTGGGTTGCGGTCGCGGCCCTACGACGTACGTGACTCGCTCATCGCTCAGGATGCTGGCGTTGCCAAGGCGCGCAAGGTCATGGAGCGGTTGCTTGCCGCGGAAAAGCAGTAATGCAGCTGATCCTTCGTCAGCCCGCAGCTAGAGATGCCGGTGATGGATCGACCGGAGTTGTAGTTGCGGCGAGCCCTGACACGTTCGGCCGCGAGCAATGGCAGTGGGATGTTCGCATCTGCGAGTCCGAGGCTGGTTTCGATGTAGCCGTCGCGCATAATGTCGAGTCGATCGAGGTGGTGGAGGAGTCGATCGATGTCTCTGCATCGTTTGAAGCGACGCGTGAGGTAGCTGAGTTGTGGCTGGCTGTTGTTGTTAAGAAGCCAGTGATCCACGGTCAATTCCGTCTCGAGGCCGGCGATGTGGCGGTGTGGGAGGGTGACGATCCAGTGCGAATCCGCGTGCAAGCCGTAGAAGATGACGCTCGACTTCAATTGGTTCGAATCAGGCGGCGGGACGGTAAGGCGGCGCGCTGGGTCCCGTAACAGGTGGTCTTGTCCGGTCACGATGAGCCGGGCTAGACTAATCCTGAATGGCCGTTCAGGATGTGCGCGATTGCGTATGTGGCTGTCGGCTCGTCTTGACTACCGTATCTAGGGAGTTCTGGTGGAGCGTCGTACCCTGCCCGGTCCTGATTACTACGACCCCGCGATTTTTGAACTGGAGAAGGAGAACGTCTTCTTCAGGTCGTGGCTGCTCGTTGGCCTCGCCCAGCAGATCCCGAACCCTGGTGATTGGTTCACCTTCAACATCTTCGACGAGTCGGTGCTGATCTCTCGCGGAGATGACGAGCAGATTCGCGCCTTCTACAACGTGTGCACGCATCGTGGCTCCCGTCTGCGTGAAGAAGCCAGTGGCTCGGAGAAGCACGTGTTCGCTTGCCCCTACCACGCGTGGTGCTTCTCGCTCGAGGGTGAGCTCGTCGGAACCCCACGTGTGGGCAAGGATGAGTTCGATCGCTCCAAGTGGGGACTTCGTCCCGTCCACGTTGACGTGTGGCAGGGGATGATCTGGATCAATATGGATCGCGAGACTCCCATGTCGTTGCATGACTGGATGCTCGACAACAACGACAACATGCTCACGTTCGAGCGGTTCAACATTGATCAACTTCATCGCACTCGGATTTCTGAGTGGGTTGTCGAGAGCAACTGGAAGATCGTCATCGAGAACTACAGCGAATGTCTGCACTGTCCGACGGTGCACCCAGAACTCGTCAAGGCTGTGCCGATTTACAAGACGGGTTGGGTTTTTGAACCTGGTCGTGACGATGGTGGCGTTCATGCTGTTGCCGGCGTCGAAGGCCCAGCGGGTATGGGGGATGTCATGCTGATGCCGGCGATGACGGATGTTGAAGGTGAGTCTGTATTCGGTGGATCGATGTTCCCGAACATGTTTATGGACATCACCGGCACGAACATCGTCATCTCACAGGTCGTTCCGCTGACGCCGACCACCACGCGCGTTCAGTCGTGGTACATGTTCCACCCGGATCAGTTGAACTCACCGGGTTTCGACCCGACAGATATCTACGCTTTCAACGATCTTGTGACCGAGCAGGACAACTCTGTGTGTGTTCGTGCTCAGCATGGAGCCACCTCGCGTGCGTACCTTGACGGCGGGATTTACCCTGATAAGGACGAGTTCGTCCTCGACTTCAACATGAACTACCTGCGTCACCGCGACGGAAAGTAGTTCGGCGGGTTCTTTAACGAACCCGTGAGGTTTGAGGCTGGTTAAAGGGGGAATGATCGAGTCATGACTAATGCACGACGCTCAACGGCGTACACCGCGGTTGCCTCTGAGGCGGCCAAGGATCCGATGAGTTTCCTTTCGCGTGTCACTGCCGTGCCGGGCATGGTTCGTGACGTTCTCCTTGGCCGCTACGCGGGCCTCGGCAAGGGCAAACTGTTTTTGATGGTGCTTGCCGTCGGATACATCGTGTCACCGATCGATCTTCTGCCAGAGGCGCTCCTGACGATTCCAGGTTTGGCCGATGACGCCGTTGTCGCCGCGTGGCTGATTGGTTCGGTTCTCACCGAATCGACCCGCTATTTGGAGTATCGCGGGGCGGTCGATGTGACCGATAACCCGAGCGTGATACCGGGCGAAATCATCCGTCCGTAGCTGCCTAGCCCGCCGGGACGCATGCTTTTGCCGACCAAGTGACGCATGCAGGCCCTACGTAGCGACAGTGGGTTCGGTTCGG
Source organism: Actinomycetota bacterium (assembly GCA_947455705.1). Lineage (GTDB taxonomy): Bacteria > Actinomycetota > Actinomycetes > S36-B12 > CAIYMF01 > Longivirga. Next base: position 60,167 of record CANGPO010000005.1, read on the forward strand.
TGCTAGCGTGCTGGCGATCGTGAGTATTCCTCCGTCGTCAGATCAAGGGATCAGATGCAACTCCGCGTGCCGTTTCAACGCAAGACGTTACGCGACGATGCCGTGGCTGGTCTCGTGTTGGGTGTGCAGAGCGTTCCCGACGGCCTAGCCACTGGCCTACTTGCGGGAGTTAATCCGCTCGCTGGGTTGTATGGGTACCTCGTCGGCACTATGGCAGGTGCCGCGGCTACGAGTTCTGCGTTCATGGCCATTCAGGGCACGGGCGCCATGGCGATGATTGTTGCTGACGTGCCGGCAGTTCACGATGCTCGGGATCCGGCCGTTGCGCTCTTCACCCTTTCGGTCCTGACCGGTGTGGTCATGCTCGCCGCCGGATTGTTCCGCCTGGGATCGGTTCTGCGCTTCGTTTCGAACGCAGTGATGGTCGGCTTTATCAACGCTGTCGGCGTCAACATCATCCTGGGCCAGCTATCGAATTTCACGGGCTATTCCGCACCAGGGCCGAATCGCATCATTCGTGCGCTTCAGACGGTCGTTAATCCATCCCAGATTCATCTTGCGACGCTCGCTGTTGGTGTGGCGACTATTGTGCTGATCTTGTTGCTGGAGCGAACGCGGCTCGGCGCGATGGGTCTCGTCCTGGCGGTGATCGCGACGTCTGCGGCAGCCTTCGTGTTCGGTTGGCATGATGTCGCGACACTTAACGACCTCGGCGAGGTCCCTCGCTCGCTGCCTACACCTCAACTGCCTTCGCTATTGCTCGTCCCATCATTGATCGTGCCGGCACTTTCGCTTGCATTTGTTGGCCTTGTCCAAGGGGCTAGCATCTCGACGAACTATCCCAACCCTGATGGTTCCTTTGCTGACACCTCACGCGACTTTGTTGGCCAAGGTGTGGCAAACATTGCGTCGGGAGTCTTTCAAGGAATGCCCGTTGGCGGATCGGTCTCGGCATCGGCGCTGAACAAGGCGGCCGGTGCTAAGTCGCGTCAAGCGCTATTTGTGGCGAGCGTTGTGATGGCCCTTGTCATTTTGCTTTTTGCCACAGCGATTGGCTACGTCGCCATGCCAGCGCTCGCAGGCTTGCTGATGCTTATCGGATTCCGCACGATCAAGCCAGATCGCATTGCGACAGTCTGGAAGACCGGAATCGTCCAGAAGGCCGTGTTTGTGGTCACCTTCGTGCTGACGATGTTGATCCCCTTGCAATATGCGGTGCTCGTCGGGGTTGGCGTGTCCGTAATCTTGCACATTGTTCGTCAATCAAACCAGGTGACGATCAAACGTCGTCAGGTAAATGACGCGGGGGATCTCGTCGAGACAGATCCGCCGGCTGTGGTGCCGCCGGGTGAGGTCGTAGTCCTGCAGCCATACGGCAGCCTGTTCTTTGCTGCAGCTCCGGTGTTCGAGGCACAGCTGCCCGCCGTGCAGGACAGCTCGACCGGCTCAGTTGTGATTCTGCGGCTACGTGGTCGTAGTGATTTGGGCACAACGTTCATGGATGTCTTGCTCCGTTACGCCCAGTCACTTGATCGAGTTGGTAGCAGGCTAATGATCGCGTCGACGAATGCTGATATCGACGAGCAACTTGCCGTCACGGGTATTACGGCCGTGATCGGCGAGGGTTCTGTTTATCGCGGTGACGAGCGAGTCGGTGCGACGATCCGTCAGGCCGAGTCTGACGCGCGTGCTTGGGTGGAGTCGCACGGCTAAAACGGTGTCAATTTGGCTAGATGGACGAGGAGCTGCGGCCTCCAACTAGTGGCCGCGCGGTTCTCGTCGTCGACGAGTTCGCTCTTACGAAGTCGTCATTTTGTGGGCCGCCCGGGGATCGAACCCGGAACCCGCGGATTAAAAGTCCGCTGCTCTACCTGTTGAGCTAACAGCCCGGGGACACAGATAAATCTTTTGATAAAACTCGGTTGCTGTGTCGCCTTGGCAGAGTCTACGCAGCGTCGATCTCGTGGATGGTGCCGGTAGGGGTGTTTGAGGGTTCAGATTCGGTGTTTGGGTATGCGTGTAACCGCCGGGGCGTCGTTGCCGAGGCGGTTGGGCGCGTGCGGGGGTGTTTATTCGGTGTTGTCGAAGATGTTCGGTTCGCCGTGAGCTTGGAGGTGGTACTGCCAGTTGATGGCGTTCATGGCGAGCGCGGCGGCTAGGAGCCTGAGGCGTTGTCCGCGGACGTTACGGGGCATGTATTTGATGCGTTGTTTGAGTTCCGCGTGCCGAGCTTCGGTGTCATTTCGGCATGCGTAGAGGAAGATGTATTGCGGTGAGAAGGGCGCGAACACTCGGACGTACTCGCCGTAATTGAATTCCAGTACGCCCTCAACTGCCTCGCGATGGAAGAGAGGAACGCGAGTTGTAACTGGGTTCTCGATTGTGCAGTTGATGGTGACTGTGAAGTATTCACGTCGTTCGGCGTAAATGCCATTCTTGGGATCGTGTGGTCCACGATTCTTGCGCGCACTGTACTCGGGAATCTCGACGTGGCGAACGTCTGGTGTGCCGTCAGAGCTCACGTACTTTTCTAGAAGGATTCCGCAGTACCAATACAGGTAGTGGTAGCAGGGGACGCCGTTGTTGTAGTGTTCGACGACCTTCGCCAAGTGGTCTTTCTCGACTCGCCCTTCAGAAAAACGCTGACCGGCTGAACGGTTGGGATTCTTTTCCGCATGCGGATAGTTGGTCACGGTGATCCATTGTCGTTGTAAGCCGGTGATGCCCTGTCCGCGTAGGGCGGAGTCCATGATGATCCCCTTGACGCCACCGTGTGAGAGATCCCTAAGTTCTAGGACCAAGCCGACACAGGCTTCAGCTTCTTGAGAGGCCGCGGATAACTTGTCTGTTCCGACGTGAGCGAACGAGCATATGACGCGAGAGTGTGGCTGGCCCTGAATGCGCGTGGAGAGGATGGCGAATTTGGTTCCGTAGGCCTTGTTTGGAACGCCGCCTTCATCGTGGGTGTCGTAAGAGCTATTGGCCACGTCGCGCTTATCTTTTGGGGCTTTGAATACGGTGCCGTCCGAGTGGACGTGTTGACTGAGGTCGGGGTCCTTGTGCTGGAAGGGCTGATCTGGGTCGAATCGTCCCATGTTTTGGGCCTGTAACACCGCTTGCGGTGTGAAGGTTTCGACCAAGCGCTCGTCCACGTCGTAATAGTCGTCTTGCTGATCCAAGGGGACGAGTTGGTTGTCAACTATCTTCCAGCCCGTGAGTCTGCGTTCCAGGTAGCGCACGTGGGCGCGTGTGGGCCACGGTTTAGGCATACGAGTGGTGCCGTTTTGGTGTTGCTTCACGATGGCGTCGCTCGCGCGCGTCCCCTTAGGTTTCGGTCCGATTGCTGTGACACGTGGCCTTTGGGCCCTGGCCCATGCAGCTTCGTCGTGGGGCATCTGGCTTACACGCGTCCAGTGCGTAGGAGTTATGTCCTCGAGCAGGCGAATGAATCGACCCCACGCCGGTGGGTCGCTCAGGTGGTTCAGTATGGCCGCGACTGACCCGAGCGGCGTAACGCCGCTCGCCATCAAGATTGCGTAGAGGACGTAATCAGGAAAGTCTTGTGGGCGGCCTGGTTTGCCCACGTCCAACGTGTTGTGAGGCAATTGCGATGCGAGCTGTATAAAAGTTGGCGACATCAGCAGGGCGCGGATTTGCTGGTCTGTGCTGGCATGGCGGCGGTCCTCACCCTGACGGGTTTGCACGGTCGGATATCGCTGCGGGTCTGGGCGAGGAACCAGCATGGCTGCAAGCCGGTCTTCTGGGATGGTGTTGAGCACTTTAATCGTACGTAGAACTATGTCCGGGAGTTTTTTCTCTTCCTTGGGACGCCTTTTGGCCCGCGGTTGCGTCACCGTGACCGCCTTCGACTGCGTCCGGCTGGGGCAGCAGCGTCGATCGCCCACTGGTTTACCCAGTCATACCCGACGATGTGAGCGGCCCCGTCAAGACTGAACATGCCCAATCGTTCGGCGACAGCTTCGACCGATCCGGTCTCATCGAACACGCGTGCAGCAACCCATTCACGAATCGATTCGGGGCGAGTAACTCCCGCCTCGTAGATGCGTGCTCGCTTCATTAGTTCGATGATCGTGCGTGACACCGCTGCTTGTCGGAGCAGTGGTGTTGGTTCTGCGCGCCGAGCCTCATAGACCAAGGCGGTGCTTGCGAATTCGTCTTCTGTGGCAGAGCTCGCGTCTAAGGCTGTTAATCGGTTCCAGATAGCTAACCGGCACCAATCAACGTCGATGGGTACCCACCGATCTCGATACCGTTCGCCACCGTGGTGAAGCCATACGCGTCGCTCAACTAAGTCGATGTCACGAACCTCAACGTGTCCTGCCTCGCGCGTCCCGGCGCCTAACAGCATGAGAGCCAAAGCGACTGGCGTTTTCGTCTCACTGAGCCGGTGCGGTGCACACAGTTGCAAATGATGCACTTGCGCGTCGGTGAGTTGATGCACATACCGTGCTGATCGTTTCGTTTCCATGACCGCGTCTGCGGGATTCTCATCGGTCAAACCCAACCGCATCGCGGTGAGGAACAATGCGCGGACAGCCGAACGACGAGACAGTCGCGTGTTCAACGCAACGGGGTCTCCATCAGCCCGCGGGGTGTGTACCCACTGGACAACAAGATTGGGTCGCACGTCTCCCAACTCGTGGACACCCATCACAGTGGCATAGCCCACCAACGCTCGGCATTGGCCTTTGTACATGGCGATGATTTGGCCACTGACAGTTCCGGCCGCGACTTGAACATCCCACTCGTCACTGACCAACGCGAAAGCCGCTGCCAGATCAATCCGACCGAAGCCTGATAGCCCGGAACGCAAACCAATCGGCCCAGCGGGCACCAGCAGTCGTCCACGTGCGCGTGGTTCACCCACGCGACGCCGCGTCACCTCGGGCTCCTCGCGGAGCACCGCGTAACGTCCCCGCACCCGAGCGGGCGTCGATGACGAATTGTTGACCTTCTGTTGTGGCACGGATTGCCTGCCCAGGAGCCGGGGGGCACCAGGGTGTGCCCTCGTCCCAAGCAACGTAACTCGAACATCGGCCGGGACGGTTTGTGGCCGTCCCGGCCCACGCTCAGGCCCACATGACACGTGATGCCAACCACCCGAATGGGCGACACGGCACCCACTGGGTAGGTGGGCAGCACAAAATCAACGAGCAACGCTGATAGCGTCAAGGAGTTCCTCCTGGATTGGAGCCAGGTGGTGCAGGTGATATTTCGCTTTCATAGACCCATATGCGAAATATCACCGTGCCCGAAATAAGTTCGAGCAGTGGCGCTGATACTGCCATTCACCAGAGGCAAGAACGTTCAATAAAGCCTCGTGACGGCGAGTCGTCGCACCCTCGTGACGGCGATACTTAAATGTATATTCCCCATATACACCAAGGGTTTTGCGGCTTCGAAATTTTACCACTTTTCGTCGGGGTTGACGTCATTCTTTGATTTGGCGTGGCGAACAAAGCCGGTGATGTCGGTGCCGATTTTGGCAC
>CANGPO010000006.1 GCA_947455705.1 Actinomycetota bacterium
CCAGCAATCAGGCGCTGGATGAAACCTGCTCTACTGATTCGTCAACAGCGACGGGACGACGACGTCCGGACGTCAGGACCAACGTCAGCACGGCTCCGAATGCGACACCACCTAGTGCGAAGGCCCATGGCAAGAACGTCGGGCTCGAGGCCGTCGCGGTTGCTGTGGCAGACATGTCCATGCCAGCCATACCGCCCATTGAGGAGGAGTTGTCGCCGAAACCCTGACCCTTCGGGATCGTGAATGGCACCTCCGCCGAAATGTCTTCACCCGACATGTTGTCCGCACCAACCATGTAGTCGCCATGGTCATTGGCCTCGAGCACAACCTCGAGCTTGTGCTCACCATCTCCGAAATCACGCGTCGGAATGAACACCCACTCGCCGTACGAACGGCCGACATCGTTGCCGTCAATGGTCAGGTGCGCGTGGCCCTCGCCCTCGACGTAACCCTTACCCACTGAGTCTGGGGCGAAGGTGAACTTCGTCGTCGTGATGTGAACGTTGATACCACCGCCCATGGAGTCCCAAGCCGCCGTGGCTGCCACCGTGGGCGCCACATCAGCGGACAAGGCGTGGGCATTGCCGCCGTGGGCATAGGCCGCCACCGGGGTCAGGGCTACCGCTGCAACAGCAAGCGAGCCGACCACTAACGATATTCGACGCATGACAATCCTCCCCAACACCGACACATTCCTTCTGAGGGTACGTTGCAGATACGCACAATGCGACGGACGTATGGGCTAACCGGGTGATCGACGGTAACAATCTGAAACCGCCAAGCGGCCAACACGGAGTCATCCCACCGCGCTAGGGTGTGGAGATCGTTGTATATGACGAGAGGCCGCCGGTTGTGGCCCGCAGAGGAGGACCTAGGAATGTCTGACGACCGTCCAAATATCTTGGTGATTTGGGGCGACGATATTGGAATCTCCAATCTCAGTTGCTACAGCGACGGCCTGATGGGCTACCGCACCCCAAATATCGATCGGATCGCTGATGAGGGAATCCGATTCACCGATTACTACGGCGAGCAGAGTTGTACGGCAGGCCGCGCTGCGTTCATCACTGGCCAGAACCCGGTCCGCACGGGTCTCACGAAGGTGGGCCTACCTGGAGCAGAACTGGGCTTTAAGGACGAAGACCCGACAATTGCCACCGCACTTAAGGCGCAGGGCTACGCGACCGGACAGTTTGGTAAGAACCACCTCGGTGACCGCGATGAGCATCTGCCGACAATGCACGGCTTTGACGAGTTCTTCGGCAACCTCTACCACCTCAATGCTGAGGAAGAGCCCGAGCTTGACGACTACCCGACTCCGGAAGACTTCCCCAACTTCAAGGAGCGCTTCGGACCACGCGGCGTACTCCACTGTTACGCAAACGGTGACGGTACTCAGCGGATCGAAGACACCGGACCGCTGACCAAAGAGCGGATGCAAACAGTTGACGGCGAGTTCATCGCAGCCGCAACACGATTCATCGAAGAGCAGGTTGCCGCTGGCATCCCATTCTTCGTCTGGTTCAACTCAACTCACATGCACTTCCGCACCCACGTAAAGGCGGAGAGCAAGGGTCAGTCGGGTCGCTGGCAATCGGTCTACCACGACGTCATGATTGATCACGATGGTCAGGTCGGCGAACTACTCGACCTACTCGATCGCCTTGGCGTCGCCGATAACACGCTGGTGATCTACTCAACCGACAACGGCCCACACATGAATTCGTGGCCGGATGCAGGTACCACACCATTCCGTGGCGAGAAGAACACCAACTGGGAAGGTGCGTACCGCGTGCCAGCCGTCGCGCGTTGGCCAAAGCATTTCCCCGAAGGCAAGGTGCTCAACGGCATCATGAGTCACAATGACTGGTTCCCAACGATGTTGGCTGCGGCCGGTGTTGACGACATCACTGCCCAGTTGCGCAGCGGTGTCGATCTCAACGGAACGACCTACAAGGTGCATCTCGACGGTCACAACCAGCTCCCCTACCTCACAGGTGAAGTTGCCGAGAGTCCTCGCAACTTCTTCTTCTACGTCACTGACGATGGCGACCTGTGCGCCCTTCGTTACGACAACTGGAAGATCGTGTTCCTCGAGCAGCGCGTGCAAGGCACCCTTGCGGTGTGGGCTGAGCCGTTCACGCAATTGCGGGTGCCGAAATTCTTCAACCTGCGCACGGACCCCTACGAGCGCGCCGACACTACGTCGAACACGTACTACGACTGGTTGTTGGACCATGCCTTCCTAGCGGTGCCGGCGCAGGTGTTCGTCGGCCAGATGTTGCAATCATTCGCAGAGTTTCCACAGCGTCAAAAGCCAGCATCGTTCGGCCTGAGCGAGGTCATGGCCAAATTACAAGCAGGCCTGCCGAGTTCGTGACGCACGAATCCCAGATCATGTCGGCAGCGGGTAGCAATCCGCCCGCTGCCGACATGGTGTGGATCCCATCGGGGACATTCACGATGGGATCAGATCGTCACTACCGCGAAGAAGCGCCCGCACGAGATGTGTCGGTCGATGGCTTCTGGATCGCGCGCACTCCCACCACAAACGCTCAGTACGCCGAGTTTGTTGACGCCACCGGTTATGTGACGGTTGCTGAACGTCCACTCGATCCTGACGACTATCCTGGTGCACCGATCGAGAATCTGGTGCCCGGCTCCATGGTCTTCGTACCAACATCCGGCCCCGTTGATTTGCGTCACCTCAGCCAATGGTGGGTATGGACGCCTGGTGCATCCTGGGGTCACCCCGAGGGGCCACGATCAACGATTGATGACCGCCTGCAGCACCCAGTTGTCCATGTGTGTGCCGAAGACGCGCTGGCATATGCCGAGTGGAAGGGACTGACCCTCCCAACAGAAGCCGAATGGGAACGCGCCGCACGCGCCGAACTGATCGGCGCCGAATACACCTGGGGTGAGGATCCCGAATCATCTGAGCTGCGCCGAGCTAACTACTACCACGGCGCATTTCCCTACCGGGCTGAACCAGGTTACGGCGCCACCACCGCCGTGGGCACCTTCCCCGCAAATGACTTCGGCCTCGTGGACATGGCTGGGAACGTATGGGAATGGACGTGCGACTGGTACGTCGAAAAAAGGTTCGCCGACAGCGACTCGTGCTGTATCCCCCGTAATCCGCGGGGTGGCGCAGAACAGGACAGCCTCGATCCGAATCAGCCGCAGTTTGGTATCCCCCGCCGGGTGATCAAAGGCGGATCTTTCCTGTGCGCCGACGAATACTGCATGCGATATCGACCCGCAGCCCGTCGCCCGCAACCCATCGACACGGGCATGAGCCATATTGGCTTTCGCTGCGCTTACCGCCCCGGTTCGATTACGACCTGAACACCAGTGCATCGACCACGGGCCGCTCATACTCCGAGATCGAGCGATCAAGCCGCACTAGCGCACCGCCAACTGAACGTCTGATCAGGAGGGTCGTTGACGTACCACCGTCGAGTGCAGTGGCATGGCGAGCGCCCAGTCCCTTCATGATTTCAGCGAACTGATGCACCGTTGAACCTCCCCAGCGCGTGCCATTCACAGTTGCCCGGCCGGAAATGGTGACGACCAACTCATCCCCATTGGGCAGCCAACCGATAGCAGATCGCGGCCGAAGATTTTCGTCGCGGCCTGCACAGGAGGTCTTATTGACACCCTGGTAGACAAGAGTTCCGCCTGAACCAACTACGGCAGCCGGGTTGTGTAACACAGCATGAGGCCACGCCCCATCCCATTGCAGGACGGCGGATTCGGACATTGCAACAGTTACCGGGTCGCCAATCTTGAGAGCCGCGAGTTTGGTAGCGAATGACCCGGCCGGAGCAGTCAGCCACCATTGATTTACTGGCGGACGGTTACCACCGGCAGCACCTAGTTTGATTGCCACGACACGCCCACCTGAAACGACCACGGTCCTCGGCCCATAGGGATGGGCACGTGATCCCCACACGTTGGAGTAGGCGGTCACCCCAACTCCTAAGGTTTGCCAGTTGACGCCGGCCAGTGGCACCGTGCCGCGGACCGACTGCACACGGCCTGCGAGCGTAGAAAACGCTGGATGGGCGCTACGAGATTGCTGATCAATAGCAATGCCGTTGATGCGCGTGCTCGTGGCCTTGCGGATGATCCCGTCACGGATCTGCGACTTCTCCGGAATCCCGCTCACGTTAGCGTCGAAGTGGCCGGCATTGATCACGACGATGGCACGGGGATCATGTGCAACCATCGAGGACGGCGTGATTGCCGCACTCATCGTTGGAGCTGTTACCGCGCCTGGGGTGAGAGTTCCAGCGGGGATGACTACCGCTGCGATGCGCACGTCGTTGAGAGCATTGGCCTGCTTGCCCGTGTCCCATATTCGAGCCGTGGCACCCCCAGGTAATGAGAGCGTGGAGACGGGCGCCTGCGCCAAGATCTTGAGGTTAGGTAGACATGAGGAGGCGTGAGCTTCGGGTAATGCTCCAGTTCCAACCGTCAGAGCGCCGGTGACCACCAGCGTCGCAGTCATCGCTGCAGTTATGCGCCTGAACCCCATTGCGAACCGTCCCCCCGTAACGCCGATAGAGGGAGCATCGGCATGCGCAAGGCTGCACCTAAGTTACGCGTCGCGATTGTGCTCGGACTCCCTGACCTCTTTAAGGGTTCGCTGCCAGTAGGGAACGCTGACGAACAAGATGGCAAAACCAATAACCGGGCCGGATAGGAAGTCCAACGGCGGGATAAACCGCACGATGAGAAAACCGACCACATTGGCCAGCACAACACACGCGGCAAATTTCAAAGACCATGCGAGCACGTGATGACCTTATCGGTCACGTGATGCTACGTGTTGGTTACGAGCCGCTCATTGCAAGAGCATCGATCTTGACTGGCTTACCTGTCGTTGACACGACCAGCTTGATCTTGCCCGTCTTAGCGACCGAGAACCTGTTGAGAACGAGCAGGGATCTCGCCGCTGCGCCCGACTTGGCAAGCTTGAGAGTGCCAACCTTGCTCGTGCCTATGAAGACGTCCACCGACCCGCAGGTAGGGCAGGTCCACGCGATAACCCCAACCTGGCGAACTGATCGCGAGGTAGCAGTGGCCAGCGATGAACCCTTGATAGTCGCCTTAGAGCCTGACTTTGCCAGCCACGCCACGTCCGTCGAACGCACCCATGCCCGCGTACTACTACGCGTCAAAGCGCGATCATCGGCGGGCACGATCGTGCACTGATCCGATGACCAGGCTCCAACGATGCCAAGCGAGGTAGTGGCACGCACCGAGAAGCAGTAACGGGTGTCGGTTGCGGCGTTGGTAAACGATGCAGACCCAGTGACATTGGCGGATTGCCACGTCGAGTACCCGGACAGTGCACCACCGGCAACCGCCCGTCGGTAGCGAACGTCAACAGAGGAAACAGCTGAGGGATCTACCGAGGTCCACGCCACGGTGAAGGTGGCCGCCTTCTGGAAACTAGACAGCGGGGTGACACTCATCGCGGGTGCAGCCGGTGGGTGCATGAGCACCTTAGCCAACCGATGACCAACCGAATCACCGACATACACATCGCCGGATGCGTCGACTGCAATACCGATCGGTGACTGCACAGCAGTGGTGATCACAGTGCGGGTGTGAGCGTCATCCGGGGCGATCTGCGTGACCCTATTGACATCTCGCTCGGCCACGATGAGGTTGCCGGCACCATCGAAGGCCAGACCTTGCGGGTCGGTGAGTCCTGACGCGTAGGGAGTTGCTGTCGAGTCACCACTGCTGATGACGGAGATGACCCCCGTGGAGGCAGCACCCGTCGACGCATCCGCAACATAGATGTCACCGGCCGAGTTGACCGTGAGTCCTGATGGATGCGTGAAACCCGTTGCGACGGTCGTGGCGACGCCATTGGCATCGAACTTCACGACACTGCCGTTACCCCAGTCGGCCGCGTAAACGGTATCGGTCGAATCAACGGCTACCGCCGTGAAGTAGGACGTACTAGCGCTGAAGTCCGTTTGAACACCACCGGAGGTGATTTTTTCAATCCGACTATTTCCATAGTCAGCCACGAAGGTTGTTCCGTTCGAATCAACCGCCACACCGAGTGGTGACACGTATCCAGATCCGATTTCACGCTGAATCCCGACCGTGTCTATCTGAACGATCTTGTTGGAACCCGAGTCAGCAACATAAACATTTCCGCGCCCATCCACCGCGACGCCGGCCGGGGCGACGAAACCAGTACCGACGCTCACCACGGGTAGTGACGCCTGTGCGGCAGTTGATCCCAGGACTGATGTGCCAACGACAACAGTCGTAACGCACACAATGGCGGCCATGCGGCGTGCCGGGGTGTGAGCTGTTGACGTATTCATCGAGATCCCATCCGTTGTAACGCATTCTCAAAATTTCCGAACACGCACAACAGCACAACATCGACAAAGGGATGTCGTCCATGGCAGATCCGCGTTAGCCGCCGTTAGGGCCAAAAGAGTCAGCAAAATTTGAGGTTTGAAACCTGAACGAGAACTAAGACGTCCGCGATTGGCGCCACATTACGACGTCGTCAGCCTTGCCGATACCCTTGGCACCATGTTCACCATCATCGTTATCGGCATTGTCCTGGTTTTCGTGATCGGCGTCATCGCATGGCGAATGCTTCGCGGCGAAGACCCGCGCACCGGCCGCAAGGACTAACCGACCATCATTAGTCGGTCAGGCAACTGATCCGGAGCTGTAACGATCAACGCGAACGCGAACACCGTCGTAAGACGAGGCGAGAAACGTGATGAAGCGTTCCTGATCTGCGTCCTCATATGCCGCATCCAGATCCATCAACCACACATCTTCCATGGATGATGAATTGAACATCGGCCAGGACGTACCGCCGTTACCCATGTTCTCCACCATGCCAACAGGCAGGCCACCGAAACACAACGTGGCCGTCCATGCGACGCCATGCTGATTCGGATACTCGCAAAGATTCTCAAGTTCCCAACGGTTAATGAACCCCACGCGAGGGCTCAACCGCGCAGCATCACCATGTGAGCTGACGTCGACGTCCCGGAACATCTGACCCATAAGTGCCACCCCCACTTACGACCACTGTCGTACCTGACGAACAGCACGCTAGCCCTGCAACAGAGCGCGTCACAACCGGAGAGAGTGAACACTTTCCAAACTGTGTCGAACATTGTGAGGTCCTGAGCGACAGTTTAAAACAAAGACCGCCCGAAGGCGGTCTTTGTATTTAAGTGGAGCTGAGGGTCCCCTACTGGCGACTACGTCGCCAGCGGGGGCCCAAGAATCGTCCTGAGCGACAGTTAAATACAAAGACCGCCCGAAGGCGGTCTTTGTATTTAAGTGGAGCTGAGGGGACTCGAACCCCTGACCCCCTGCATGCCATGCAGGTGCGCTACCAGCTGCGCCACAGCCCCGTGGAGCAGGAACGAGCATATCTGCAGGAGGTGCTCGTGGCGAAATCGGCCCCGGAAATTCGGTGAACTACCCCTCGTCGCCGACAACCTCTTCGGGAAGGGAGCGCGCATTATGCTCAACGAGACGCCAACGACCGTCGCGCTGTTCTTCAAGAACAGACCACGCACAGTTCACCAAACCACCAAGGGATGCCCAGTATTCAATGGGTAAACCAAGTAATTCACCGATACCGGCACGGGCTGCGCCACCATGGGTAGCAATCACCAGAGTCCCGTCCTGCGGCAACCGGGCGGCATGACTGCGCACAGCCGCAGCTACCCGCGCAGCAACCTCCCCGCGCGACTCTCCCCCACCCGGCTTGATGTCTTCACCATTGATCCAGCGGTAGAAATCATCGCCATCACGATCGAGGATCTCTTGGCGGGTGAGCCCCTGCCAATCCCCCGCGAACGTTTCACGCAACGCCTCATCGGTCTGCACTGGCAGCCCAACGATCTGTGCCAATGCCTCGGCTGTTGCCCTGGCACGAACTAGATCACTGGAGACGATGAAATCGGGACGCAGGGTTGCCAGATCACGAGCAGCTCGCTCGGCCTGAAAAACTCCCACCTCATCAAGAGGCACATCTGTTTGGCCCTGGAAGCGCGATGTGGCATTCCACGACGTCCGGCCATGTCGCCATAGGACGACGCGACGTCCACTCATACCGTTGGCTCAGCCGCCTTCGGCCCGGTCACCGACTCAGGAAGTGCAATCCGACTGCCATCTTTCCAGAGGCGCTCGAGCCCGTAGTAGGTCCGCTCTTCGGAATGCTGCACATGCACAACGAAATCCACATAGTCGAGCAGAATCCAGCGACCATCGCGCTCACCCTCGCGGCGCACTGGATCAACATCGATCGCGTCGAGGGCTTCCTCGATACCGTCAACGATGGCCCGCACTTGACGATCATTGGACGCCGAGCACAGCAGGAAGACATCGGTGATGACAAGAGTTTCCGACACATCCAACGCGACGATGTCCTCAGCCAACTTCTCCGCTGCTGCCGCCGCCGCGATCATCGTCAATTCCAACGCGCGTTCTGACGCCGCCACAAGATCCCCTTTGCTGGTCTTACCTCGCGCGCAGGCAGCGCACTCGCGGCACTACGTTCGCGCCATCTCAAGTCTAGGGGTAACGACGCGAACCAGCCCTATTCGGACGTGGGCGTGACATCAACAGCAAAGTCCTCACCTAGGACCACGATCACGTCGGCCACCGTCTGACCATGGGTGGCCGCTTGGACGTCACCCTTTGGCAGCAACAACGTCTTGGCGATATCGGCACCCCAGCCCATGGCCGTCGTCGAGGAATTGGGCACCAAAATTCTGGATTTCTTCTGACCAAACTCGGCCGCAGCTCCACCGTTGACGTACGAATAACCACCATCAACGAGCAACGTGCGGGCGTACTGCATCGGGCTCGGCGAACCAACTCCATTTTGCACCAGTACGCGAACCTTAGAGTTCGGCCCCGGCACCCGAAGCGCATCAGGGAACAACTTTCGAGCCATCGCAGTAGAGGCCAAAATGTTCACGCGTGACTGCTCCGGGTAGGCCAAGCCAGCGGGCACCACCGGCAAGTTCCGATAAACCGCCTTGTCCGCCACGACTGCATCATGTAAGCGCACCAAGTACGTTGCCAGCGCTGGGGTTGGCAGAGTCGAGTGTGACGATGAACCCAAGCTCGTAATGATTTCTTCCATCTTCGTCTGATCACTGGGCAACTGAGCCAGGACCAGCCGGAAAACCCGATCGAATCGCGCCATCCGAGCCGACTCTGGTTCACCAGGGGCTAAGTACGACGCATACGCAAGTGCCTTAGGACCTTGCAAAATCTGACCTTTACCAGCCGGCAGCACCGGCACCGTGGTTCCATCGGGCTTGATATCGACTACCTCGACGTCGACATCAGTCGTGACACCTCCGACGGCGTCAACGAGCGCGGAGAAACCGAGTGGATCCATCATGAGCGTGCTATCGACCCGAATTCCGGTGACATCGCTCAACGCATTTGCCGATGCATTTCCATCAGGCACCACAACCGTTTTTCCGAACGGCATCTCGCCAGCAGTCCCGGCGTCCACGATCACATTGGATGGAATCGTGACGTCATTGGCCAGATCCTTCGGACCACCGACGGACGTCAGCGCGTTGCCGATCGTGAAAGGCTTGTTGAGCTCTTCCACTTGAAACAACAGAGTTGGTTGGGTCAGTACCGACGCCGTAGGGCTCGGTGTCGGCTTTGGTGCTGGCGCGGCTCCCGTGGGATGTGAAAGCAAGAACCACGCAAGCAGTAGCAGGGCAACAAGTGCCAGGACGATCGACGAAAGCCACACCAGGCGCCGGCGAGAGGTTTCTTGGGCCGACTGGGCCGACGCCGGCGAGTCCTGACTCACGAGCTCTCTGCGCGATACAGGCCGCGCTTATGGATGTACTCCATAACTCCGTCAGGAACCATGTAACGAATCGGCGCACCGTGAGCAACCCGCGATCGGCAATCCGTTGACGATATGGCCAACGCCGGCACCTCGATGAGTGTCACCGTGCCTTCTGGTAGTCCTGGATCGGTGAGCATATGACCAGGCCTGGTAACTCCGATGAAGTGAGCCAGCGACACAACCTCATCGCTATCGCGCCACGTTGCAATGTTGGCAAGCGCATCCGCGCCAGTGATGAAGAACAGTTCCGCGCGGGAATCCTGCTCATCAAGTTCACGGTGCAGATCGCGCAGGGTATCGACGGTGTAGGTCGGGCCATCGCGGTCGATATCAACTCGACTTACTCGAAAGCGCGGGTCACTAGCTGTGGCTAGGACCGTCATGACATAGCGATCCTCGGCGGAGGAAACCACATGTGAATTCTTTTGCCACGGCTGACCGGTCGGGACGAAGACGACCTCATCGAGGTCGAACCGATGAGCAACCTCAGATGCCGCGACCAGGTGACCGTGGTGAATGGGATCAAACGTCCCGCCCATTACTCCCACACGTCGCATGACGAGCTCGGGTCAGCGGTCGATATTGATGCGGGTGATGATCCACAGGAGGATAAGGAAGACGGCCAAGGTGCCTGCGCCGAAGTACCACTTCGACGGCATGTTGACCTGCTCGCCAACCACAGCTTCAGCCAGCGTGATCAAGCCGCTCATGTCCAGTCTCCCAACGTCACACCTGCGTTAACGGTGATCACCCTATCAACCCACAGCGCCGCAGAAGGTAACGGATCAGCCTCGAATCTGACCGTCACCAGTAACGATGTACGTCGTACTGGTGAGCTCGCTAAGCCCCATGGGGCCGCGAGCATGCAACTTTTGGGTCGAGATGCCAATTTCGGCCCCAAAACCGAATTCCGCACCATCGGTGAACCGCGTCGACGCATTGATCATGATCGCTGCGCAGTCCACTCCCCCAATGAACTGTTGAATCGCCGTGGCAGAGTCAGAGACGATTGCCTCGGTATGACCGCTAGACCATTGACGAATATGCCTGACCGCGTCATCGAGACTGTCGACGATGCCGGCGGCAATATCGAGTGAGTAATACTCCGCAGCCCAATCCTCATCGGTTACAGGCATGAAGTTGATCCCGGCCGCCGTCACGTAGGCGGCAATTCGAGCGTCGCCATGAATGGTGACGCCACGCTCTTTGAGTTCGGCGAGCGCGCGCGGCACGAACGCGTCGGCGATCGCGGCGTGAACCAGGAAGGTCTCAGCGGTATTGCACACGCTAACCCGTTGGGTCTTGGCATTCACCAGAATCGCCACGGCCTTATCGAGATCAGCATGCTCGTCGATGTACACATGACAGTTGCCAACACCAGTTTCTATCACCGGCACAGTTGAGCCTTCGACCACCGACGCGATCAAACCCGCACCACCACGCGGAATGAGTACATCGACTAAACCGCGAGCCGTCATGAGGTACTTCACCGAATCATGTGACGTGCCCGGAACAAGATTGATGGCATCGGCCGGAACATCCGTAGCGTCAAGGGCTGAGCGCATGACGTCCACCAGCACCTGATTCGTCCGGTGCGCCGACGACGAACCACGAAGCAGAACCGCGTTCCCACTCTTCAAGCACAGGGCAGCCGCATCGACGGTGACGTTCGGACGCGCCTCATAGATCATGCCCACGACACCCATGGGCACCCGCACCTGCCGAATATCCAAGCCGTTGGGCACGCTGTAGCCGCGAACCACTTCGCCCACAGGGTCCGTTAAGGCAGCGACATCGCGGACCGCGTCAGCGATCGCGACCAACCGATCACGATTCAGCGTCAGACGGTCGATGATCGCCGGGTCCGTACCTGCCGCGGCGGCCGCGGCCACATCGGAGTGATTTGCCACCACGATCTGATCTGTGGACGCCAACAGTGCATCAGCGATCGCATGAAGGGCGCGATCCTTTTGCTGGCGCGTAAGGGTCCGTAAGACGATTGCTGCCTGTTGGCCCTGTCGAGCTACGTCAAGGACCGCGTCACGGTCTGCGTCACCAGTCATGTACACAGATTAGTGACGAATCAGGACCATGTCGTCACGGTGTACTACCTCACGTTCGTATGCCGGGCCCAGCTCACGAGCGAGATCCCGTGTAGAACGACCGAGAAGTCCGGGTAGTTCGGAGGAATCGAAGTTCACCAAGCCACGTGCCACGACATGCCCCGTCTCATCGACAATGTCCACCGGATCACCCGCGACGAAGCTGCCTTCGACGGAGGTAACGCCGGCAGGTAGGAGCGACAGACGACGCTTGCTCACGGCTTCAACGGCACCGGCATCGAGCACCAACCGACCACTTGGCGACGTGGCGTGGGCCAGCCATAGCAGCCGCGTGCCTGTACGTTCACCCGTCGGATGGAACAGCGTGCCAACGACCTCTCCACGTAGCGCTGACACAGCACGTGCCGCCGACGTGAGCACGACCGGAATTCCAGCGGCGGTAGCAATGCGAGCCGCTTCGACCTTCGTGACCATACCGCCCAGTCCAACGCCAGATCCGGTACCACCGACGGCTACGCCATCGAGATCCGCGGAGCCGGCGACCTCGGGAATCAATTGTGAGCCAGCCTTAGTCGGCGCACCGTCATACAGGCCGTCAACATCGGACAGCAGCACAAGCAGATCAGCATGAACCAGATGGGCAACAAGCGCCGCCAACCGATCGTTATCTCCGAATCGGATTTCATCAGTTGCAACTGTGTCGTTCTCGTTGACGATCGGCACGACACCAAGCTCCAACAATCGGTACAGCGTGCGCTGTGCATTGCGGTAGCGAACACGCCGGGTAACGTCCTCTGCAGTCAGCAGGACCTGACCAACTGTGCGGTTGTGGCGGGCGAAAGCTCCGGTGTAGTGCGCGAGTAACAAGCCCTGCCCAACACTGGCCGCCGCTTGCTGCGTGGCAAGATCTCGCGGACGCTTCTTAACACCGAGAGTAGGAAGCCCCGTTGCGATCGCACCCGAGGACACCAAAACAATCTCGATCCCCTGCGCAACCCGATCGGCAAGTGCGTCGACGATTGCATCGACTCGCTCTTGGTCAAGCCCGCCATCGGGTGAGGTGAGAGATGAGGATCCGACCTTGACGACGATGCGACGTGAGTTGGTCACGACATCGCGAACCTTCGACACGTTACGTCCTTTCACGCTCGTCGGATCTGCGCCTCGATGTTACTGGAAGAGCCGATCATCAGAGCCGCGCGGACCGGCAAGTGGCGTACCCGCGGCGATCGTGGGCTCCCAACCGAAGAGAACCGCGTTATCTTCCGGCCCGATCACAACGTCGACTCCCGCCACTGCACCAAGTTCAAGCAAGCGATCTTCAACACCAAGCCGCGCGAGTCGATCGGCCAAGTAACCAACTGCCTCATCGTTTGAGAAGTCGGTCTGCCGAACCCAACGCTGCGGGCGCTCACCGCGCACCCGATACCGAACACCCTGCGAGTCTTCCTCGCGGGTGACGGTGAATCCAGCATCATCAACGGCCTTGGGGGTGATGATGATTCGCTGTGTGTCGACGACAGGCTTTGCCGCCCGAGCCGTCTTCACCATCTCGCCGAGTGCATAGCCAAGTTCGCGAAGACCCTCGTGCGATACCGCTGAAATGATGTGGACGCTATAGCCCAGATCCTCGAGTACCGGCTTCACGAACTCCGCCAAGTCACGTGCTTCTGGAACGTCGACTTTGTTGAGCACGACGAGCCGCGGACGATCGCTCAGATCACCATCGGTACCGCCGTATTGCTGCAACTCGTATTCGATGGCTTCAAGATCTGAGACTGGATCACGGCCAGGATCCAAGGTTGCGCAGTCCAACACGTGCGCCAACACGTGGCAGCGCTCAACATGGCGAAGGAATTGCAGACCTAGCCCTTTACCCTCGCTGGCACCGGGGATGAGCCCCGGTACGTCGGCGACGGTGAAGACGGTGGCCCCAGCAGTCACCACACCGAGGTTAGGAACGAGTGTCGTGAATGGGTAATCGGCGATTTTGGGACGTGCGGCAGACATCGCTGCGATCAACGATGACTTACCCGCACTGGGGAAGCCGACCAAGGCCACATCAGCCACAGATTTGAGTTCGAGCACAACGTCATGGGTTTCACCCGGCTCACCCAGCAGCGCGAATCCTGGAGCCTTACGGCGGGCGCTAGCCAGTGCCGCATTGCCCAGACCACCATGACCACCCTTGGCGATGATCGCTTCCATGCCATGGGAGACGAGATCAGCGATGACCTCACCAGAACTGGTCATCACCACTGTGCCCGGTGGCACCCGCAGAACGATCTCTAGCCCATTGCCACCGTTGCGGTAATTTCCTTCGCCTGGCCGTCCGTTTCCGGCGCGACGATGCGGTCCGTGATGGAACTCAAGTAGCGAGGTGACATTGGTGTCGACGACGAGTCGCACATCTCCACCGTGGCCACCATTGCCACCATCAGGGCCACCGAGTGGCTTGAACTTTTCACGATGAACGGACATACAGCCGTGCCCGCCGTCACCACCCGAGACGTGCAGTACAACGCGGTCAACGAAGGTCGTCATAGCTCAGACCTCCTGTGCTGATGGTGACGATGGGATATGTATGAAGTGTGGCTGGTGAAACACAAAAGGCGAGCCGTTCGGCCCGCCCCTTGAGCTGCGTCATTGCGTGACGCGATGTCGTGAATGGATTCGGTGTTACGCGCCAACCACGTTGACGACGCGGCGACCACGGCGAGTGCCGAACTCAACAGCACCTGGAGCAAGTGCGAACAGCGTGTCGTCCTTACCGCGGCCAACATTCTCACCTGGGTGGAAGTGGGTGCCACGCTGACGCACGATGATTTCACCGGCGTTGACGAGTTGACCGCCGAAGCGCTTTACGCCAAGACGCTGAGCATTTGAATCGCGACCGTTCTTAGAACTGGACGCACCCTTTTTATGTGCCATGACTCAGATCCCTTTTCCTCAGGCGCCGGCGATGCCAGTGACGCGCACCTTGGTGAGCTGCGCACGGTGGCCCTGACGACGACGGTAACCAGTCTTGTTCTTGTAGTGCAGGATGCGGATCTTCGGGCCCTTGGTGTGCTCGACGACCTCAGCGGTGACCGTGATGCCGGCCAGAGCCTGGGCATCACTGGTGACCGAGGCACCATCGACAAGCAGCAGGGTGGGCAGCGTCAACGTGGAGCCAACCTCACCATTGATGCGGTCAAGCTCAAATACGTCGCCGACAGCGACCTTTTCCTGCCGGCCTCCGGCGCGGACGATGGCGTACACCGTGGATCTCCTTTACGTGTTCGGGAGACGCCCACCACAATCACCCCGCAAGTGCGGAGATGATGTGAAGGCATCAGTAGTGCACAGGGCACCGAAGGATAAGAGTACGAACCCGGCACCCGTTGGGTCAAACCGTGAACTACTCGCCCCCGGTTTAGTCGGACGATTCGGACGTGGTTGGTGCAGCAGAACCGGCGCCAGTACTGGCCGGACCAGCAGATCGAGTGGCCTTACGGGGTCCGCGGGCACGTGGCGCTGGTGTCGGGTCGAGTTCAACCAAACTGGCACTGACCTGCGGTTTTACAGTTACAACGGCGGGAGCCGGGGTTGAAACGACGACGATCGGCTCGGCAGCGGGCTCCGAGGTCACCGTGGTAACCGGACTTGATCCGCTGGCGCGAGTTGCTCGACGCGATCCGCGCTTGCGAGGTGACGATGTGGGCGTTTCCGCAACCGGAGCGGCCTGGACCACCGGCGCCGCGATGATCGACTCCGTTTCAACGGCCGCCACCTCGACATCAGCGACTGCCTGCGGTGCACCATCGGTGCTGGCATCGGAGGTCGCGGACTTGGCAGCGGCGGCGTGAATGCGCTCAAGTACCGCAGAAACCTCGGGGTCGATAGCCCGTGGTTCGACCTCGATGGGTCGCGTGCGGCCGCGGCTTCGCGTGCGGCCATTGCCGGCCTCTGAGTCGCCATTCTTGCGACCACGTGGGTTTGGCTCATCGTCCTCATCGAAGGCGGCCTTAGCAGCAACCGGCTCAGAGTGGATGTGGTAGCCACGCCCATGACACGAATCACAGGATTCGCTGAAAACTTCCAGAAGTCCCTGACCGATGCGCTTACGCGTCATCTGTACCAGGCCCAGCGTCGTTACTTCAGCAACTTGATGCTTGGTGCGATCGCGACCGAGACATTCGACCAGACGACGAAGTACTAGATCGCGATTACTTTCCAGCACCATGTCGATGAAGTCGATAACGATGATTCCGCCGATGTCGCGCAGACGCAGTTGTCGCACGATCTCTTCAGCAGCTTCGATGTTGTTGCTCGTGACCGTCTCTTCAAGGTTTCCACCTTGTCCAGTGAACTTGCCAGTGTTGACGTCAACAACTGTCATAGCTTCTGTGCGGTCAATGACAAGTGAACCACCCGAGGGCAGCCATACCTTGCGGTCCAAAGCTTTTGCCAGTTGTTCATCGACCCGGTACGACGCGAACATGTCGCGCGGCTCAACCCACGTCGTGATGCGTTCAGCCAGATCTGGTGCAACCCCACCGACGTAGTCACGAATCGTGTCAGCGATCTCGCCGCCTTCAACAACCAGCTTGCCGAAGTCTTCGTTGAAGATGTCTCGAACTACCTTGATCGCCAAGTCAGGCTCACCGTGGAGCAGAACCGGTGCCGAACCCTTTGACGCCTCGGCCTTGGTCGAGATGTCTTCCCACTGCTTGGTGAGACGCTCGACGTCCTGACGCAGTTCTTCCTCAGATGCACCTTCAGCAGCCGTCCGGACAATGACACCGGCGTCTTCAGGCAGAACTGAGCGCAGAATCGACTTCAAGCGCGAGCGCTCGTTATCAGGTAGTTTGCGGCTGATTCCCGTCATGGACGAGTTCGGCACGAACACCAAGAATCGGCCCGGCAGGGAGATCTGCGCTGTCAGGCGGGCGCCCTTGTGACCGATCGGATCTTTGCTGACCTGAACCAGAACCGGATCACCGGGCTTCAGTGCCAATTCGATGCGCTTGGACGCACCTTCTAGGCCCGTGGCATCCCAGTTCACTTCACCGGCGTAGAGCACGGCGTTACGTCCGCGACCTACGTCGATGAACGCCGCTTCCATGCTCGGCAGTACGTTCTGAACTCGGCCGAGGTAAACATTGCCGATCATTGAAGCACCGGACGAGCGGTTGACGTAGTGCTCGACAAGGACGTTGTCCTCAAGAACTGCAATCTGCGTACGGTCATCGCGCTGGCGTACAACCATGACGCGGTCAACGGCCTCACGTCGGGCTAGGAACTCGGCCTCGGTAAGGATCGATGGACGTCGGCGTCCTGCCTCACGGCCTTCACGACGACGCTGCTTCTTCGCCTCTAGGCGCGTGGAACCCTTGAGAGCACTGGTTTCTGAGGCGCGGCTGCGCGGCTCACGTACGCGCACAACCGTGTTCGGCGGATCATCTTGACCAAGCTCTGACGAATCGCCAGAGCCACGTCGAGCCCGACGACGGCGACGACGATGTGATCCGTCACCGGCCGCGTCACCATCCCCATCTGCATCGGCAGACGACTCCGCATCGTCGCTAGCCTCATGGTCGTCGGAAGATTCTGAATCCTCCGCGCCACCTTCGGAACCGCCACGACGGCGACGACCACGACCGCCACGACGACGTCGGCGACGACGTGGTCCTTGATCGTCATCATCAGACGCGTCACTGTCAGCGGCATTCTCGTCTGTGGTGCCATCGAGTGAGTCATCGTCCTCATCGACTGCAGCAAGCTCACCGTCAGCCAAAGCCAAGGCGGCTTCATCCTCGTCAGTAACAACCTGCGGCTCAGGCGTTGGTTCAGCCGACTTGCGGGTGCGGCGGCGCGGAGCCGCGACAGCTGCGTCTGGCGACGGTGCCTGGAACATTAAGGATGTGGCCGCAGCCGCAGCGGCGGTGGCTGCAGCAGCAGCCGCGGCAACCTCCTCGGCGACCGGAGCTGAGAAATCCGGAATGGAGGCCGCACTCTTACGGGTGCGCTTCGGCGGGGCTGGGGCAGTTGGTGCATCGACACCGGTGAGCTGCGCAGCACCATCAGTCGAACTATCGGCGTTGATTTCAGCCGATGCAGCCGCTGATTTCTTGGCCGAGCCTTTCTTTGCAGCCTTCTTGGCTGGCACCGGCTGGGCTACCTCGCCGGACACCTCGGCCGATTCGCTCGGGGCGTCCTCAACTGGTGCATCCGCGGCTACGGTCTTCTTAGAGGTTGACTTACGCGGGGTGGTCTTCTTGGCCGCGGACTTCTTCGCGGTGGTCTTTTTAGCCGCTGAGGCAGTTGCCGGGGCAGCCGCGTCAGCGTCAACAGTGAATGGGGTCTGGCTGGTGGTCGACAGTTCGTCGCTCACGGATCATGCTCCGATCTGAACCCTTGAACACCCGTGGGTGCCACTTGAGTTCACGTCACCCACGCATGGGTGAAAGCCAATGGGATGTGCAGGCCACGCGCCCATGTGACGGGAGCAATGAGTGCACCGAATCGGCCTAGCCGCGATCGGCCGCGAATGGATCGGACACCGCATCAACTGCGGCCCGCCCACCCACGTCTGCGACGAGCGGGCCCTGTGCCAGCCGGGTCACCCTCACGGGGACTGGCGGCACGAGGTTAGCCACGTGTCGCAACGCAACAAGAACGTCATCGGGTCGTACAGACGGTGTTACGTGCCGTACAACCAATCTCATTATGGCACAGTCGACCAGCTCATCTGCCGGGCGCGTTCCCTCGTTGGGCGAGTCGTCGCCGGAATTCACCTGATCGACGACCTCGACGGCCAAAACCGGCCCGCGGGCATCGAAGGTGCGGATTCCATTCTTGGTCAGCCGTTCCACCAGAACCTCATCGGCGGCTATCAGTGCGTCAGCAGCCTCTTGGGCCGTGGCAACGCTCACCCCAGGCAGTTCAAGCTCCCACACGCTGGCCTGCAGCCGCTCAATGAAATCTGAGGTCCTGCTTGCGACAACCTCAATCACGTCGAGACCTGGAGGCAGAGCAGTATCAAGGGCTAATCGCACCTTGTCAGGGTCAAGGACAGCAGTGACCGCGATTTCGACGTACTCAGCCTCACTGGCAGTGCCGGTGGGGGCTGAATTGGCGTAAGACACCCGTGGATGTGGGTTGAAGCCTTGGCTGTAGGCCATGGGCACCCCCGCCCGACGCAGGGCACGTTCGAAGGCACGCTGAAAATCTCGGTGACTTGAAAAGCGCAACCGTCCACGCTTGGCATAGCGCAGCCGCAGCCTCTGAACAGTTGGCGCGACGTCACGAACAGGTGCTTGACGAGGGCTCACGAGCTAGATTCCGCCACGAGATCGCCACCGCGAACCGGCAACGCCGGCATCCCTAGCAAGGTGGCTCCAGTCGGGCCAACCTGAATCTCGGTGTCCATCTGGCCGCAAACACCACAGTCGAAACAGGGGGTCCACCGACAGTCCTCGACGGCAACTTCTTCGACCGCGTCCTGCCAGTCTTCCCAAAGCCAGTCCTTATCGAGGCCCGAGTCGAGGTGATCCCACGGCAAAACTTCGGTGTATTCGCGTTCGCGCAGGGTGTACCAGTCAACGTCAACCGGGCCAGCGGCAAGTGCGCCCTCGGCGGCCAACATCCAAGCGTCGAAGTTGAAGTGCTCGCTCCAGCCATCAAAACGCGCGCCGGCCTGCCATACCCGTTCGATGATCGCGCCGACCCGTCGGTCACCACGTGAGAGCAATCCTTCAACCACGCCCGGCTTGCCATCGTGGTAGCGGAAGCCAATCGACTTTCCGTATTCACGATCGTTGCGAATCGCATCACGTAGTTTACGAAGCCGCGCATCGGTTGATTCATGGTCTAACTGCGATGCCCACTGGAATGGGGTGTGCGGCTTCGGGATGAAGCCACCGATCGACACTGTGCAACGAATATCCTTGCGACCACTGACTTTACGGCCGGTCTCGATGACACGGCGAGCAACCTCGGCGATCTGCAGAACATCCTCGTCGGTCTCGGTCGGCAAACCACACATGAAGTACAACTTCACCTGACGCCAGCCGTTGCCATATGCCGTGGCAACAGTGCGGATCAGATCCTCTTCAGTGACCATCTTGTTGATTACCCGACGCATGCGCTCGCTGCCACCCTCGGGTGCGAACGTCAATCCACTACGTCGTCCGTTTCGGGTCAGTTCATTTGCCAGATCAATATTGAACGCATCTACTCGGGTGCTTGGAAGCGACAGCCCCGTCTCAGTTCCTTCATACCGATCAGCCAAACCCTTGGCTATCACGCCAATTTCACTGTGATCAGCACTGGACAGACTGAGCAGACCGACCTCTTCGTAGCCAGTCTTTTCAAGGCCGTTGTCGACCATCTTGGCAACAGTCTCGGCACTGCGTTCGCGCACCGGACGTGTGATCATGCCGGCCTGGCAGAAGCGACAACCTCGCGTACAACCGCGGAAGATCTCCACGCTCATGCGCTCGTGAACACTCTCGGCCAACGGTACTAGCGGAGCCTTTGGGTAAGGCCATTCGTCGAGATCCATAAGCGTGTGCTTCGACACCCGCCACGGCACGCCTGGCTTATTCGGAGCAACACGACGGATGCGTCCATCGGCCAGGTACTCAACATCGTAAAACGCCGGGATATAGACGCTGCCCGTACGGGCCAAGCGCAACAACAACTCTTCGCGGCCGCCAGGACGACCCTCTGCCTTCCAATCGCGCGTCACATTGCTGATGAGCAATACCGCCTGCTCACCATCACCGAGTACGGCGGCGTCGATGAAGTCAGCGATGGGCTCTGGGTTGAATGCCGCGTGGCCACCGGCAATGACCAACGGATGACGCTCATCGCGGTCGACCGCATGCAGTGGGATTCCGGCCAGATCCAAGGCCGTCAACATGTTCGTATAGCCCAGCTCGGTAGCGAAACTCAGGCCGAATAGATCGAATGCGCCTAGTGGACGGTGACCGTCGACTGTGAACTGCGGTACTCCGGCCTCGCGCATCAACTTCTCAAGATCGGGCCACACCGCATAGGTGCGCTCGGCCAGCACATCATCACGTTCGTTGAGGACTTCGTAGAGGATCTGCACACCCTGATTCGGAACGCCCACCTCGTAGGCGTCCGGGTACATCAGCGCCCAGTGGACTGCGACATCGTCCCACGGCTTGATCACCGCGTTGAGTTCACCGCCCACGTACTGGACAGGCTTACTCACTAGCGGGAGTAGACGCTCCAACTCGGGAAACACACTCTGCACATCGTCGCTCAATGCATTGGCGCGTAGGGCTGGCGACGTGTCATCAGACACGAACGAAGCAGTCACTGGGGCATCCTCGAAGTGGGCATGGCTGGTCGGTCATGACATGGCGGCTCATCATGTGACGAAGACGCCACGCCTATCCTACCGATTTATCACACAGTGCCTCTTTGCGCGGGCGAATTAGCCCTCTTTGGCCCGCATATGCACATTGATCAACAAACCAATGGCGATCCAGTTGGCAAACATGGACGAACCGCCGTACGACACAAAGGGCAGCGGCACACCCGTCACGGGCGTGATACCCAGATTCATTCCGATGTTTTCGAAGGCTTGGAATGCCATCCACGTGGCGACACCGGTTGCCACGAGCCGTCCAAACAGATCCGATGCACGCACCGCAATGTAGATCGCACGCCACAAGATCACGGCCAAGAGAATGACGATCAAAACCGAGCCGACAAATCCGAGCTCTTCACCAGCCACCGAATAGACGAAGTCTGTCTGATTTTCGGGAACGAAGTGTCCTTGGGTCTGAGCGCCGTGGAAAAGACCCTGTCCGAAGATGCCACCCGAGCCAATCGCGATACGAGCCTGCTGGGTGTTAAAGCCAATGCCATGGGTGTTGGACGTGGGATCTGTGAACGCGGTGAATCGATCGACCTGATATTGGCTCAGGATGCCAAACCGGAACACCACGAACGATACGAGCACGCCTGCCGATACCAAGCCGACCAGCCAACGAATCGGGGCTCCGGACACCGCGACAATCGCAAGAACGGCACACGCAATGACCAGGACCGTACCCAAGTCGGGCTCCAACATGATCAGAGCGATGGGTAGAGCTGCCACACCAAGGGCATAAAGAACATCAATGTCGCGTGGCTCAGATTCAGCATCCCGCTTCTCCGACAGGATCATCGACATACCCAAGATGATGGCGATCTTGGCTACCTCCGACGGCTGGAAGCTAAAGCCGCCGGGCAAAAGAAACCACGCATGCGCACCGTTGATCGTGTGGCCCACATGCGGAACGAGAACCAGCACCAACCCAAGAACCGCAGCCCCATAAAGAATCGGCGTGTAGGCGCGTAGCAGCCGGTAATCGAACCGAGACACCACGACGCCAAGAACTAAGCCGATCACGAGATTGAGGATGTGCTTCTTGAGATAGGACTGCGGATCAAGACCAGCGTCGATTTGTTTGGATTTGGTTGCCGAATACACAAGCAGCGCGCCAATGATCGACAGTGAGAGCGCGGATCCGACCAGAACCCAGTCCAACCGCTGCAGATACGAGGTGGACTTGCGCTTGGCCAATGTCGCGGGATACGCCAACGTCATGTGGTGCCACCACGCGATCGAGTTGACGTACGCGACCGTCGCCCATGTCGCTTGTTGGCCAACCAACCCGCGGCAAGCGGTACAACAACCAGCCCGGAACTCGGTGACCCCGACGGTGACTGCCCAGACGGTGCCGTGGCTCCCCCACCAGAAGTCGTTCTCGAATCACGGTACTCGGGGTAAATCGGTTCACCGTTCACAGTGACCTTGGGGAAGGTCTGCGTTGGCTCACCACCGAACAGAACAGATCGCGCTGGATCAATGGACGATCCACGGATGCCATAGATGGCTTCATAGATTTTGCGAACGCTCGGCGCACTTGTCTTTGAACCAGTTCCACCCTGCGACACCATCATCACGACCGCGTACTTCGGCTTGTTAGCCGGAGCAAAGGTGGCGAACCATGACGTCGACTGCTTGTTGGATCCAGCCTGACCCGTACCTGTTTTGGCGGCGATCGGGATCTGATTGAGGGGGAATCCTTGGAACGGTGGGTAGCCGGTACCGAAACTCTGGCTGGTCACTTCGGAGAATGCTGAGCGCAAGAATTCGAGGTTCGCCTGCGAGACCGGCAGCGAGCCAACCTTTTTCGGTGCAATGGTCTTCACGACATGTCCGTCGCTACGCATGAATCCTTTAGCAATTTGTGGTTGCCAAATCGTTCCACCATTAGCTAGGGCCGAGTACGCAACAGCCATCTGCAGTGGGGTCACCACAGTGTCACCCTGACCAATGGCCATGTTGACCGCGTCACCACCACGGAAGAGTCCGCCGTTTGCACATGCGTCAGCCGCATAGGCCTGAAGCAGGGTTGCTCGATGTGGATCGGTTTTCGCGACCTCTGGATACCCATCGCGCGAGCGGGCACACCAGGAATCGTGTAGTTGCTTGTTCTGCAGAGTCTTGAACTCACGTCCGCCTACGCGGCCACGCGATTCGGCCGGCAAGTCAATGCCAGTGCGTCTACCGATGCCGTATGCCTTCGACATCTCCTCGACGGGGTCTTTGGGATGAGCACCGGGATTGTTACCACCGGCTTCTAGCCACCACTTGTACGCGACCTGGTACCACATCGTGTCGCATGAAACGGCCAAACCTTTGGTCAACGACAGCTGCCCGTATTCATGTGATTCGAAGTTCTTAAAGACGCGGTTACCGACCTGATAAGACGACGGGCAATCGAACTGATCAGATGGGTTGTAACCATTCTGGAGAGCGGCCGATGCGGTGACGATCTTGAACGTCGAAGCCGGGGCAAACTGGCCTTGGGTGGCACGGGAGATCAACGGCAAGTTCGCCGATGCGGTTGTCAGCGCTTCGTACTCTTTCGTCGAGATTCCCCCGACGAACTGTGACGGGTCGTAACTGGGATACGAGGCCATCGCCAACACGTGACCATTCGTCACATCCATCACCACGACGGCGCCAGAATCAGCCCGATAGTTGCCGGTGCCGTTGGGATCTTTGGTTGCACGTGCCCGGTCGATAGCGGCTTTGAGTTGGGTTTCAGCGACTTCCTGAAGTTTGGCATCGATATTCGTGACGAGATCCTGGCCAGCCACTGGGGTGGTCTGACTCACCGTACCCGTCACAGATCCACGCAGATTTACTGAAACGCGCTTGATGCCTTCAACTCCGCGCAACTGCTTGTCGTACTGAGACTCCAGCCCGCCGCGACCAACAAGATCGGTACGTCGGAGTCGTGGCCCATTGGGATCGAGCTTGCCCGCGTCGATCAGCGCCTTCTGGTCTGCGAGTTCTGAGTCAGACACTGGCCCGACGTAGCCCAGGAGATGCGCTGCATTGACATTGAACGGTGACGGATAAACCCTGACCGCTTCAAGACTTGCCACGACGCCTGCGTAATCGGATCGACGCTCCATGATTTTCAACGCGAGATCCTGCGAAATATCTTTCGCAACCGGGATTGGTTGATACGGCGAGCCATTCCAGCAAATAGGAGGCTTGGCGTGCGCATCCTTACCGCACGGCTCAAGCCGGTACGACAGCATAGTGGGAGTCATTCCCAGAGCAGGTGCCAATCGATCTATAACTGCTTTGCCGTGATCCTCTTGAGCGCGAAGTGCCTGCCTGTCCACGCTAACGATCAGTGAAGTGCGATTGGACACCAACGGTCGGCCTACCTGATCCAAGATAAGCCCGCGGGCGGCCTGAGTCTCGACGGTATGCACGCGGTTACTCGCCGCTTGTGCGGTGTAAACATCGGAGGACACAACCTGCAGGAAGAACAGGCGGCTGACGACAGTGATCAGCAGCGACGCAATGAGAATGCCCAACACCATCAGGCGCAGGGTTGATTTCTCACTCACTCGCGCAACCACCTTTCTTGTATCGGTCGACCAACGCACCGGGCACTAAAAACGTAGGACGAGTCGTCATGTGCCGAAGTTCCTCGACGTGACCTACGCCTCACCACCGCATCCAAGGCGTGGCGAGGTCGATCCGAGAACCAGTTTACGTCTAAAAAGCGGATCTATCGGCCCGTCGGAGGTGCCACCAAGGCCCATAGCCATCTGATCAACGGCACAATCAGAGCCGCGAGGATCGCGCCGTAGATAAGTTCGCTGAGCAGAATCCCCGGCACGCGAGACCACGTAATGTGCGGATCGCCCACAATCCCACCCACCAACGTGGCGACTAGGACAGTCAAAGCGCAGGTCAGGCTGCTAAATCCAATGATGAGAAGCAGGGGTCGATCTGGGTCTTCACCAAACATCCCAGCCGCAAATCCGGCAAGTACCAAGACCAAAGCGGTGATTCCAAGGGTCGCGATGGAGGGTGGGGCTAGATCTACCAGCATTCCGGCGACGAAACCGACGATCGCACCTCGAACGCTGCCGGCACAAAATCCGATCCCGATAACGGTGATGGTTACGACGTTGGGCACAGCGCCAGGTAGATGCAACAGCGGTAGCACCGTTAACTGAAGTAGCACTGAGGTGACAACCAGGGCCACCGCGAGCATTCCTCGTATCCACGCCATGTCAGAGACTCACGACGACGGCGATGGGTTGCCAGACACATCTGGTGAGGCTGCATCTGGCGCCACTGAGTCTGCTGGGGACGGCTCGCCTGCTGCCGAACCTGAGGTGGCCGACGGACTAGCACTGGCAACTGGTGGCAACAGGGAATCTCGTGGATTTGTACGCGGTGGATCAACAATCACACCGACAAGATCGAGCGAGTTCACGTCAACGAACGGCGTCACCGTTGCAACACGAGTGAGCTGGCCAGCCTTGCCACTGATGTCGGTGATAGTTCCCAGTGGAAGCCCCGGAACGTAAATCCCACCGCGGACACCGAAGGAAACGAGTCGGTCACCCACATGAATCTGAGCGAATGGGTCAAGTAACTGAAAACTCATGGCTGTGGCTTCGCCGGTGCCATTGAGAAAGCCAATCGACATCGAGCGCTCAACTCGCGCACCTACCGTCGAGGTTGAATCGACCAGAAGTTCGACGGTGGCATCGGTCTTGGTGACCCGGACGATACGTCCCACCAACCCTTGACCCGTGATGACATCTTGGTCTACTGCCAGGCCATCGATGGAGCCCGCATCGATGGTGACCGTCCACGCAAACCCTTGATCCGGGCCAACACCAACCACTTGGGCCGGAACCACTTTGTAGTCTCCTGCACCAGCAATCTTGAGGAGATCATCGAGCTCCTTAGCCCGATTACGCGCGTACTCCGATGTGGCGAGTTTGCTCTGAAGTTCTTCATTATGTGCTCGGAGATCAGCGATGGTTTGATCTTTGCTACCGATACTTCCCAGAGAAGTAAAGAAGTCGCGCACGGGACGCGTCACTGACGCCACGGCATTCTCGACGGGTCCGATTGCCCCTTGCGCACCAGTGCGCACCGTGGCACCGCCACCTTTGAGACTCAGAACAATGAGAGTCAGCGAGGTGAGGATCAGCAGACCAATGATGGTCCGCAACCTTCTCGAGTCCCTCATGTACTTATGCTCCCCTATTCATGCAAGTGCCCGCGACATTTACCGTCGCGGGCACCTACGAAAACTCTCGTCAACGTGACGACTAGTTACGCGGCTCCGATATGAGGACCTGCTGCAATGCCTCGAACTCCTCGACACACTTACCCGAACCAAGGGCAACGCAGTCGAGAGGATCCTCAGCAATAACGATCGGCATTCCCGTTTCGTGCCGAAGACGCTCGTCCAAACCTGAAAGAAGCGCTCCACCACCGGTCAGAACGATTCCTCGGTCCATGATGTCGCCGGAAAGCTCTGGCGGGGTTCGATCCAAGGTGGTCTTCACGGCGTCGACGATCGCGTTGACCGGCTCGTCGATGGCTCGGCGGATCTCTTCAGCGGTGACGACGACGGTACGCGGCAGACCGGACACGAGGTCGCGACCACGGATTTCAGCGTGAGGCTCGTCAGGTGCTGGGAAGGCTGAACCGATCGCCATCTTGATTTCTTCACTGGTTCGCTCACCAAGCATCAAGGAGTATTCCTTCTTGACGTAGTTGATGATCGAGGCGTCGAGCTCGTCACCGCCGACGCGAATCGACAGTGACGTCACGATGCCACCGAGTGAGATGACGGCGACCTCAGTAGTGCCACCACCAATGTCGACCACCATGTTGCCGGTCGGTTCGTGCACTGGAAGTCCGGCACCAATTGCCGCGGCCATCGGCTCTTCGATGATGTATACCTTGCGGGCGCCCGCGGCGTAGCCAGCATCCTTAACGGCACGCTGTTCAACACCGGTGATACCTGACGGGACACACACAACAAGTCGTGGCTTGGCCAGGTGGCGACGCTTGTGCACCTTCTGAATGAAGTAACGCAGCATGCGCTCGGTGGTGTCGAAGTCGGCGATCACGCCATCCTTGAGCGGACGGATCGCGACAATATTGCCGGGTGTGCGTCCGATCATCTTCTTGGCTTCAGCGCCGACGGCCAAGATGCCACCGGTGTTCGAGTTGATCGCAACCACACTGGGTTCGTTCAGAACGATGCCGCGTCCTCGAACGTAGACAAGGGTATTCGCGGTACCCAAGTCCACGGCCATATCGCGGCCGATGAAGGACAGGTTGTTGGCCATACGTGGGGAAGCCTTCCAGTGGTCTATCGGTAAGCGAACCCATGCCTATCGTCACTGATAGATCGTCGAACCAGGCACGCTCAATTACGTAGTGTCCCTATGGTAGGCCGACACCTAGGGTGTTCGTCCAATGCCGATCTGACCCACCAGTCACACCAAAATCTCACGTAACTAGCGTTACAGGCCGCTGACCTGCATAGATACGTGATTCAAGCGCTGATCAGGCGCTTAGAGATTCGGGAAAAAGAGTTTGATTTCACGTGCGGCTGACTCAGGTGAATCCGAGCCGTGTGAGACGTTCTCGCTCATCACCGTGGCCAGATCGCCGCGGATGGTTCCTGGCGCGGCCTTAGCCGGATCGGTTGCACCCATCATCGTGCGCCATGAGGTGATCGCTTCACGGCCCTCGATCACAGCAGCAAGCAATGGTCCGGACGTGATGAAGTCGACGAGTTCACCGAAGAAAGGCTTCTCGCTGTGCTCGCCATAGTGCTCTTGCGCAATCTCACGAGGAAGTGTGCGCAACTCAAGGGCGACAATCTTGAAGCCCTTGCGCTCAATGCGCGACAGAACCTCGCCGACCAGTCCACGGGCGACGCCATCGGGCTTAACAAGGACCAGGGTGCGCTCTGACACAGTTTTCTCCTGAATAAATGTTCCGATCCGTGGTGACGAACCGGTGATCGCGGGCAAACACGTTCACGGCATACAACGTCATGGTCCAACCAATCCGTCGCACCAATCTTAGGGTCAGCCGCTAGGAGTTATCTGCTGCGGGGTAGCCACCATCGTCACCGGAGGCAGGCGCAGCGCCAGCCGCCCTGGCCGCGGCAATGCGATCGGCCTTACCTCCGTAGATGACCGCCGTCACCCACACCGCAAGAAAGACCAAGCCGATGACGGCCATCGCTGGCTCAACCAATGACGAGAGCAAGATCAGGACCTGCATCGCCCAGCCAATCCGCACCCCACCCGGGCGACGCGATGCGCCGGCGGCAATAACTAGCAGGATGGCCAAGCCTGCCAAGAGCCATCCCGTTGTGGCACCCCGACCCTGAGTGAGTGCCACCGGAATGGCCAGTGCAACAAGCACTGCTTCCATAAACAGAATTGATGGGGCAAGAACCTTCATCTGTGTGCCACTACGTCGTCTAGGCCTCAGTGCGGCCAAGTAGCGCGCGCGCTTCTGCCGCCGTCACCACTGACCCGGTAACCAGTACTCCAGCCCCACCGACACCCAATGCAGCCTCGTCGGCGAGTTGGATCCCCAGCTCAATGGCTGCCGACAACCGTGGCACAACCCTGATGCGATCGGCTCCGAAGATCTCTTCGGCCAGTTCGCCCAACATCTCGGCTGGTAACGCCCGCGGTGATGACGATTGGGTAATGACGGCCTGCGTCAGAACCGGTTCAAGGGTTTCCAAGAGACCGCGCGCATCCTTGTCACCAAAGACGGCTAGCACGCCGACGAGATGGTCGAACTCAAAGGCGTCCTCAAGTGCCGCTGCCAGAGCTGCCGCACCATGGGGATTGTGCGCTGCATCAATCAGGACGGTGGGGCTACGACGAACCACCTCAAGTCGGGCCGGCGACGTGACGGCGGCGAAGCCTTCGCGCAAAAGATCTGCCGAGAGCTCATGCTCACCACCACCTAGGAACGCTTCCACCGCAGCCAGCGCAGCACTGGCATTCGATGCCTGATGGGCACCAAACAGCGGGAGGAAAATTTCGTCGTATTGGGCCGCCAGACCTTGCAGACTTAACAGTTGACCCCCGATACCTGGCAGGCGGGAGACGACGCCAAACTCAATCCCCTCCCGCGCCAACGATCCACCAACCTCGGCCGTCTGCGCCAAGAGCACAGTCGCGGCTTCGAGCGGCTGCTGGGCAAGAATGACGAATGCATCAGGTTTGATGATGCCAGCCTTCTCGTTCGCAATCGTGGCAATGTCATGACCGAGGTACTCAACGTGATCAAGGCCAATCGGCATCACAACAGCCACCTGACCGTCGGCAACATTGGTGGCGTCCCAACGTCCGCCCATCCCGGCTTCCACAACGGCAACATCCACTGGCGCGTCGGCGAAAACGGCATACGCCAAACATGTAATCGCCTCAAAAAAGGACATCCGGGGCCCGCCAGCGGCAACACTTTGTTGATCGGCAAGGTCGAGGATCGGAGCAATATCGTCGTAGACGCGGACGAACCGTTCCATGTCGATTGGCTCACCGTCTAGGCGGATTCGCTCGCGGATCGTGTGCAAGTGCGGGCTCGTGTAAAGCCCAGTGCGCAGACCCACCGACCTGAGCAACGACTCGGTCATGCGCGAGGTCGACGTCTTACCGTTGGTTCCGGCAATGTGAATAACGCTGAAGCTCTTATTGGGTTCGCCAAGCAGCTCCATGGCAAGGGCTACTCGGTCAAGGCTGGGCTCAAGCTTCGACTCGGGCCAGCGTCCCAAGAGTTCTTCTTCGACCTGAAGGAATCGACGCAGCACGGCCTCTGCCTCGTCGTCACTCAGCGGCGGAGCCTCCGCGAACTCATCACTGGACTCATCGTCATCATCTGCATCGAACGCCGGACCTAGACCCGAGTCGTCCTCATCATCGATGGGCAGCCCAAGGTAGTTCAGCGGCGGGTCTTCGTCATCGGTCTCGTCGTCGACATCGAGGCCGTCAGAGTCGAATTCATCATCAAACTCGGCTTCGAATTCCTCGTCGAACTCATCACGTGGGCTCACGGCTCGCGATCTTACGCGGCAGGGGCCACCAGCGACGACTTGCGCCCAGAGATACGCGTTCGAAGGATCTGACAATCTTCCCTAAGATAGGGGCCTATGAGCACACCTGCGTCTTACTCACGCGTCCCAGAAAAGCCCACCATCGACGGAGTCGAAGACCGATGGGCGCAGGTGTGGCAAGACCAGGGCACCTACACCTTCGACGCGACGAAGACGCGCGAGCAGATTTACTCGATCGACACTCCACCACCCACGGTCAGTGGATCCCTGCACGTCGGGCACGTGTTCTCCTACACCCACACCGATTGCATCGCCCGCTATCAGCGCATGCGCGGACTTGAGGTCTTCTACCCGATGGGTTGGGACGACAACGGCCTACCCACTGAGCGCCGCGTACAGAACTTCTTCGGGGTGCGCTGCGATCCGTCGCTGCCCTATGACGCTAACTTCGAGCCGCCGGCCGAGCCCGGTAAGGATCAGTTGCCGATCTCCCGTCGCAACTTCGTCGAATTGTGTGAAAGGCTCACTGTCGAAGATGAGAAGGTCTTCGAGCAGTTGTGGCGTCGGCTCGGGCTGTCAGTTGACTGGTCACGGACCTACCAAACGATCGACAAGCGCGCCCAAGCTGTCTCGCAGCGTGCGTTCCTGCACAATCTTGAACGCGGTGAGGCATATCAATCTGAGGCCCCAACTCTGTGGGATGTCACCTTCCGCACGGCTGTCGCACAGGCTGAGCTCGAAGATCGCGAACGCCCGGGCAACTACTACCGCATCGGATTCCCCGCCCCCGACGGTTCGCGCATCTTCATCGAAACCACACGCCCCGAGCTACTCGCAGCCTGCGTAGCACTGGTTGCGCATCCCGACGATGAGCGTTACCAGCCCCTATTCGGAACGACGGTTCGCACTCCATTGTTCGACGTCGAAGTGCCTGTCGTCGCACATCGTCTCGCCGACCCAGATAAGGGCTCTGGCATCGCGATGATCTGCACGTTCGGTGACACCACCGACGTCACGTGGTGGCGCGAATTGCAGTTGCCAACCCGCCCGATCATCGGCTGGGACGGTCGCATCCTTCCGGAAACCCCGGAGTGGATCGGTACAGACATCGGCCGCGACACCTACGCCGCAATTGCTGGCGCAACCGCGCACACAGCCAAAGAGCGCATGGTTGAGGCTCTCGGTGACTTCATTGAGGGCGATCCGCGCCCCACGACACAGGCAGTGAAGTTCTTCGAGAAGGGCGATAAGCCCCTTGAGATCGTCACCACCCGGCAGTGGTACATCCGCAATGGTGGCCGCGATGATCAGTTGCGTACGCGGCTTGTTGAACGCGGCGCCGAACTCAACTGGCACCCGCCCTACATGCAGGCTCGTTACACCTCGTGGGTCGAAGGCCTCAACGGAGATTGGCTCATCTCGCGCCAGCGCTTCTTTGGCGTACCGCTACCCGTCTGGTACCGCCTCGATGAGCACGGAAATCCCGAGTACGGCACACCACTGATCCCGGCAGATGATCTGCTTCCGATCGATCCAAGTAGCGACGTTCCGGCCGGCTACACCGAGGCACAGCGCGGCGTCCCTGGCGGATTCATGGGCGACCCGGACGTCATGGACACGTGGGCTACGTCCTCACTATCACCACAAATCGCCGGTGGCTGGACGATCGATGACGATCTCTGGAAACGCTTGTGGCCGTTCGACTTGCGCCCGCAGGCCCACGAGATCATCCGCACCTGGTTGTTCTCATCAGTGGTCCGCGCACATCTTGAAGACGATGTACTGCCATGGAAGAACGCTGCCATCAGCGGCTGGATTTTGGACCCGGACCGCAAAAAGATGAGTAAGTCCAAGGGCAATGTCGTGACTCCACTTGGATTACTTGACGAGCACGGTGCCGACGCAGTTCGCTACTGGGCTGCCTCAGGTCGCCCTGGTACCGACACTGCCTTTGACGTCGGCCAGATGAAGATTGGTCGACGCTTGGCGATCAAGATTCTCAACGCAAGTAAGTTCGTCCTCGCCGATGGCGTCACCATGCCCGAGGATCTGGGCGTGATTACTGATCCCCTCGATCGGGCCATGCTGGCGGTCTTGGCCAATGTGGTCACCGATGCAACGGCGGCATTTGATGACTACAACTACGCACGAGCACTTGAAGTGACGGAGACCTTCTTCTGGGCCTTCTGTGACGACTACGTCGAACTGGTCAAAGAGCGTGCCTACGGGGTCCGCGGCCCAGAGGCGGCCGCATCAGCCAAGGCTGCACTCGCCGTTGCTTTGTCGGTCATGCTTCGCCTGTTCTCCCCCGTACTGCCGTTCGTCGCCGAAGAGGTCTGGTCGTGGTGGCTCGAGGGAAGTATCCACCGTGCACCTTGGCCGACGGTTGACGAATTCGGCAGCGCTGCGGGGGACGCGGGAACTGTAGACGCCGTGGCAATCGTTCTTTCCGCAGTTCGCAAGGCCAAGAGTGAGGGCAAGGTCTCGATGAAGGCCGAGGTCAGCAGTGCCGTGGTCAGTGGACCGGCCGAGTCACTTGATCGAGTTCGCACCGCACAAGGTGATCTTGCTGCGGCGGGGCGGATCGCCGAATTAGGATATGACGAGGCACCGGGACCCGTTTCGGTGGATGTCACCCTGGCGTAGCACTCAAGTCTGCTACCCCCACGGTCGATGTGATCGCAGGTAGTCGAGGTTGTCACCAGAACTGCACGATGAAGATGTACCAGTTTGCCGCTCGAAAATGAGGTCACCGTGGCACGCTCGTCAGGCTCGACTCCACCCGTGGAGCCAGGTCATGCTGCGGCGATCCTGCCGGGAGTCCCGCTACCCGACTGGGCACTATCCGGTGACTCATTTTTGCCCGAGATCGACCTTCCCGCAGTCGTTGATCCGGTATCGGCGCCCGTCGGTGCTGTGCGCGACGTTAACCTCGATGATTTGAGCATCGCTGATATGGAGGCCGCGCTTCGCGGCGTACCGGTGAGCGTGGCTAGTACCCCTTCACACAGCACTCCTTCACACAGCACTCAGGCGCCCGCCGCTTCAGTCTCTAGTGATGTGGCACCGGCTCAGCTGGCACCGGTTGCCCCCCCGCCTGAGATCGGTCATCCAACGTTCGATCTCAATGTCGATGACGATCTCGATGACGAGCCGGAGCCCTACGAATTCGCGGTGCCCGGCTACCCATCGACCCCGGCAGCAACTCAACTACCGAAGCCACATGAGCAACCGGGCTATCCAACACATCAAGACACCGGTCCGATCGTCGTTCCACCCGCCCCGCCTGCGCGCGCATTGGTGATTCCACCGCCGCCCCCACCGCCGCGGTCACCAGCCCCGGAGTTCATCACCCCAGTTGTAGAAACCGCAACCGTGGAAACCGCAACCGTGGAAACCGCAACCGTGGAAACCCTGGCACCGCAATACCCAGTCGCCCAGGTGTACAACGAGCCTGTTCGCGTCGATCTACCCATGTCTGCGGTACTTGCGCGTGAATTCACCCGCACCACGCCGTGGGAATCGGGTCGGATGGGACGTGCTGCTGACCCGGTACCCAGCACTCCCCCGATACCCACCACTGCTCTGGTGACACCTCTCGAGCAGCCCACCGCGCCCATCCCCGTTGTCGCAGCACCGGCCGTCGCGGCTACCTCTGCTCTTATCGATGTCGAGCCCGCGATCGTCGATCCAACATCCGTCGAGCCAACATTCATCGAACCAAGCGTCGTTCCGCTAGAGCGAGAACCGAAGTCCACGACGAGCCCCAAGAGGCTGCTCGTCCTGATTGGCCTTGGCAGCATTCTCGCGCTGATCGCGGCCGCGGTGGCCTTCTTCCTGCCCGGAATCTTAAATCCGGCGCAAACCCCTGATCCTGTTCCCACTGCCAGCTCTGCACCAAGTGCGAGCACGGCAGGCGTCACTCCGACGACCGTCGCGACGTCAGGTTTCGTCCTACAAACTCCCACGACGGTCGGTCCCTTTAGCCGCTTAGAGGGGCCCATCGATCTATCGCTGAAAGCGGCGACGACAGCCTCGATCATTCCTGGGCTTACCGGACCAGTCAGCGCGGTCTACGGAACCGACAAGACACCGCAGGCGACCGTCATGGCGTGGCAGGCATCCACTCCGCCTGCCGCAACGAGCGTGTCTCAAGCGTTCGCAGGGTTCCAAACCTCAGCAAAGACCGTGGTGACCAATATCTCCGGAGTCTCAAGTACCGGCCTGCCGGGTCAGATGAGTTGCGGTGAAACGTCGATTAACGGCACACCAACAACGCTGTGTTTCTGGGCCGACCCATCAACCTTTGGCTCTGTCACGGTGATTGCACCCAAGACACCAGCTGAAGGTGCGCTCACTGCCGCACAGATTCGTTCGGCAGTCGAAGTTCAGCAGTAGCCCTTACACAACTCGCAATCGCGAGCGTGCGACAGGTTTCTAAAGTTACGCGCTCTTTTCGCGGCGCTCACGACGAGCGGGTGCCGCATCACGCGGGATCAGGGTTGGTAGGACATTGTTTGCCACAACCTCACCATTGATGACAACGCGCGCCACATCATCGCGGCTCGGTACGTCGTACATCACCGAGAGCAGAACCTCTTCCATGATGGCGCGAAGACCACGGGCACCGGTACCGCGCAAGATCGCCTGATCCGCAACGGCTTCAAGAGCGTCCTCGGTGAATTCCAACTCAACATTGTCGAGGTCGAAGAGGCGTTCGTACTGACGCACCAACGCGTTACGTGGCTCAGTGAGCACCTTGACGAGGGCATCGCGATCGAGCGCAACGACGGAGGTGAAGACTGGAAGGCGGCCGATGAATTCAGGGATCATGCCGAACTTGAGCATGTCTTCGGGCATCACCCGGCCAAAAACATTGCCTGGATTCGTGTCGGTCATGTCCATCGACGCGGTGAAGCCGAGCGCCTTCTTGCCAATGCGCTGTTCGATGATCTTGTCGAGGCCAGCGAAAGCTCCACCGACAATGAACAGCACGTTCGTCGTGTCGATCTGAATGAATTCTTGATGTGGGTGCTTACGTCCACCCTGCGGCGGAACCGAGGCAGTGGTGCCTTCGAGAATCTTCAGCAACGCCTGCTGAACACCCTCACCCGATACGTCGCGCGTGATCGACGGGTTCTCACTCTTACGAGCGACCTTGTCAATCTCGTCAATGTAGATGATTCCGGTTTCGGCCTTCTTGACGTCGTAGTCGGCGGCCTGAATCAACTTGAGCAAGATGTTCTCAACATCCTCGCCCACGTAGCCGGCTTCGGTGAGCGCCGTGGCATCCGCGATAGCGAACGGCACATTAAGCATGCGGGCCAACGTTTGAGCGAGCAGCGTCTTGCCAGAACCGGTGGGGCCGAGCAGCAAGATATTGGACTTCGCCAATTCAACGGCATCGTCCGCGCGACGCTCGCCCACAGCACCGGCCTGAACGCGCTTGTAGTGGTTGTAAACCGCGACGGATAGCGCCTTCTTAGCCGCATCTTGACCGATGACGTACTTGTCGAGGAATTCGTAAATCTCGCGCGGCTTAGGCAATTCGTCGAACTGGAGATCAGAAGACTCGTTGAGCTCTTCTTCGATGATCTCGTTACACAGATCGATGCACTCGTCACAGATGTAGACACCTGGGCCCGCGATCAGCTTCTTGACCTGCTTTTGGCTCTTTCCACAGAAAGAACATTTGAGCAGGTCGCCGCCGTCTCCGACTCGGGCCATGGTGTCGTCCTCCAATACATGTGCACAAGGGGGGTGCACGAAACGGTGCACACGTTATTGCACCGTACTGACACTGACGGTACCCCTCATTGGTTCTCTACACGCGGTGAGAAACACAACCGGATGCATCGTTCAGCCAACAGCAGAAATGCCCACCCGAGGACCTCGGGTGGGCATTTGCGATGCTGTATCTGGGCCGGTCAGGCGCTTGCCGACGCCTTACGGCTGGGGATAACCGAATCGACAATGCCGTACTCAACGGCTGCCTGCGCGGTAAGGATCTTGTCGCGCTCAATGTCCTTGCGGATGAGCTCTACATCGCGTCCCGTATGGCGAGCAAAGATGCCCTCCATCTCGGTACGCATACGCAGCAACTCGTTGGCCTGGATCTCGATATCCGTACCCTGACCACCACCCTCGGTGTACGGCTGGTGGATCAGAACACGAGCATGTGGCAATAGGTGACGCTTACCGGGGGTACCGGCAGCGAGTAGAACCGCCGCAGCCGATGCAGCTTGACCAAGGCAGACGGTGGTGATGTCTGGCTTCACGAACTGCATCGTGTCGTAAATCGCCGTCATGGCGGTGTACGAGCCACCGGGTGAGTTGATGTAGATGCTGATATCGCGATCAGGATCCATCGACTCAAGGCACAGCAACTGAGCCATGACGTCGTCTGCACTGGCATCGTCGATTTGAACACCAAGGAAGATGATGCGCTCTTCGAAGAGCTTCGAGTACGGGTCGTAGCGCTTGAAACCCTGGGCGGAACGCTCTTCGAACTGAGGAAGGATGTAACGACCTTCCGGCGCAAAATAGCCGCTAGCTGGTGCGGTGGGGATGATTCGGTTGCTCATGATGTCTGTCCTCACGCCGTTCCGCCGCCGTCGACAACATCCCCTGCGGACGTCACGACGTGATCGACAATTCCGTAATCCTTGGCCTCGTCAGCGGAGAACCACTTCTCCCATTCGGAGTCTTCTACGACGCGCTCAACCGGCTGGCCGGTGTGGTGGGCGATGAGTTCGGCCAACTGCTTCTTGATCAGGACCATCTGCTCGGCCTGCTTCTGAACCAGTGACTGGACACCCCCAAGGCCACCGAGTGGCTGGTGCATCATGACGCGGGCGTGCTTGAGTGCGTAACGCTTGCCAGGGGCACCTGCGGTGAGCAGGAACTGACCCATCGAGGCACACATACCCAAGCCGAGGGTTGCAACGTCATTCTTGACGTACTGCATCGTGTCGTAGATCGCCATACCGGCTGACACACTTCCACCCGGTGAGTTCACGTACAGGAATATGTCCTTGTCCTGATCCTCAGCTGAGAGAAGTAGGAGCTGACGAACGATCTCGTTCGCCATCTCGTCACGTACTTCACCTTCAAGGAAGATGATCCGCTCGCGGAGCAAGCGCTCTTTAATCGAGTCGGCATAGCCGGTTACTCCGGCGCCGGGGCCCCGATCGGTCCACGTACCGCTCACGGTGTTCCTCCCACTGTCGTAATTCGCATTCATGCAGACCCTAACCAACGCAGGGGACATTGCCTTCCCCAGAGGTCCCCTGTTCGCCGTAGGCGTTATTTGTTGTTCGCCGAGGGCGATACTCGAACCGAATCGGCCTATGCCGACGGCCGGCCCGCAACACCGCAGCGTTGGGCCTTACCGTCGGTGGAACGATTAGTGGTCGTGACCCTCGTGGTCGTCGTGGTCGTGACCCTCGTGGTCGTCGCCGCCAGCAAGGGCAGCACTCGGCATGATCGAATCAAGATCAATGATCGTGCCGTTGGAGTCGACGATCTTCGCCTTCTCAAGCACCGTGGCCAATGCCTTCCCGCGACGAACCTCAGCCACAGCTGACGGAACCTGACCGGCGTTAACCAGTTCCTGAGCAAACTGATCCGGGCTCATGCCGTAGCGCGGTGCCTGCTGAACGAGCCATGCGGACAGTTCGGTCTCGTTGACCTGAATCTCATGTTCTTCGGCGATCTTGTCCAAGATGAGCTGGGTCTTGAGGGACTTGCGTACCTCGTCACCAACCTCAGCGCGGTGATCATCATCGCCATGTCCGTCGGCAAAGTGATCGTCGATCTGCTGGGCGATAACACCCTCGGGCAGTGGGAAGTCGACAGACTCAACGAGGAGTTCAGCGAGCTTGTCGCGTGCTGCGTAGCCCTGCTCGAGTAGCTTCACGCGGCCAAGACGCTCGCGTAGGTCGTCACGAAGTTCATCGATAGTGTCGAATTCACTTGCCAACTGGGCGAATGCGTCATCAGCCTCGGGTAGTGCGCGCTCGCGGACCGTCGTGACGGTGACATCGACGGACAGTTCCTTACCTTCGAATTCACCTGCTTCTGGGGTAAAGGCGAACGTGCGAGTCTCACCGGCTGCGGCACCGGTAACGGCGTCATCGAAGCCCGGCAGCATGCCATCGGTTCCGAGTTCGTACGACAGTGCACTGCCAACAAGATCTTCGACGACTGCGCCGTCATCTGTGCCGTTGATGTCAAAAAGGATGACGTCGCCCTTGGCTGATGCACGCTCGACCTGAGCAAGGCTGCCGAAGCGGGCACGCAGTGCATCTAGTTGGTCTTCAACATCCGAGCCAGCGACCTTCACTGAATCGACGGTGACGGCCAGGGTTTCAAAGTCTGGGAGGTCGAACTCGGGGACGACATCCATCTCGGCGGTGAACGCCAGTGGCTGTGCATCTTCGAAGGTGGTGACATCAACGTCAGGACGCCCGAGGAACTTGATCTCATGCTCGCGAAGTGCGGCGTCGAGGTTCAGGTTGATGGCGTCGTTGATTGCCTCGTCGAGAACCGCGGCACGACCCACGCGTTGATCGATAACGCGGTTCGGCACCTTGCCCTTGCGGAAGCCGGGGATGGTGATCGAGGCAGCGATGCGACGGTAGGCGGCGTCGAGGGCCGGCTTGAGTTCGTCGAAGGGAACTTCAACGGACAGCTTGACCCGGGTGGGCGAGAGGTTTTCGACGTCACTCTTCACTGCGATCGGTACTCCTGGATTCGGGGATGAGACAGCTACCGGAAATGGGCCGGTCCCTGAGTCGGGGCGGGGAGACTCGAACTCCCGATCTCCTGCTCCCAAAGCAGGCGCGCTAGCCACTACGCTACGCCCCGATGGCGCCCGCCGAGTCTAGACGACAAATGCCCTAAGCCCCGAATCCGGTCCCCCTTTG
The DNA here is from genome assembly GCA_947455705.1 of Actinomycetota bacterium. GTDB lineage: Bacteria > Actinomycetota > Actinomycetes > S36-B12 > CAIYMF01 > Longivirga. The sequence goes on from CANGPO010000006.1 coordinate 39,338, forward strand.
ACCACTATTGGGGAGGTTTCTCGTGCTGAGAACGCGGACTGGACGTTGTGAGCGCGGACCGCGGGGCCATTGGCGCAACGCAGTCAGGACATGGAATGATGTCTCTCGCGCCGGTTCGCTGGTGCAACGCGGGTGTAGCTCAATGGTAGAGCCCCAGCCTTCCAAGCTGGCCACGCCGGTTCGATCCCGGTCACCCGCTCCAATGAAGGCAGCGCGCTCGTGCCCCAAGATCGCTAGGGTCTTCCCCGGGCGCGCCTGCGTGACTCCTGGACGCCCGAGACTCCATCGACCGCGTAGAAGGAGCATCGTGGCGATTACCCGAGAATCGTTGATCCCCGTGTCCCTTCGCGGCTATCAGCGGTCATGGCTCACCACGGATCTTGTGGCGGGGGCCACCTTGGCCGCTGTGGCCATCCCCGAGTGCATGGGGTACAGCTCAATCGCAGACGTCCCGGTGATCGCCGGCCTCTACACGATCATTTTCCCAACCATGATCTTCGCGTTGTTGGGATCCTCGAAGCTTCTGGTGGTGGGGGCCGACTCGGCGACGGCGGCGGTTATCGCTGCCGGAGTGGCGTCATTGGGGATCGCCGGGCTTACTCCCCGCACCAACGAATGGCTGGCGTACTGCGGCGCCATTGCGCTGATCACCGGCGTGATGTTGTTCGTCGCACGACTCTTGCGCCTAGGTTTCATCGGCGACTTCCTACCCGCGTCCGTGCTCATTGGGTTCCTCGCCGGTGTCGGCGTCCACGTACTGACCGGTCAGGTACCAGCAATGTTAGGGATCCCCAAGGTTTCGGGGAGCTGGCTAGAACGACAGTGGCACACCATGACATCTCTCGGTTCTATCCACTGGGCGACCGTGGCATTCGCCGTCGGAACTCTGATCATCATCGTCGGTTTCCAACACTTTCTACCTCGCTTTCCCGGTGCGATCGTGGCCGTGGTGCTCTCCATCGCCATCTCGACGTTCACCAACGCATCGGCGCATGGTGTCGATGTCATTGGATCGGTGACGGGTGGGTTTCCCCCGCTCGGAATCCCTCAAGGTGTGGAACTTTCGGCAAACCTTGGCTCGCTATCCACGATTGCGTTCTCGTGTCTGGTTCTCATCGTCGCCCAATCAGCGGCTACCTCACGCAGTTTCGCCATGAAGCACGGTGACACGGCCGAGGTAAACCGCGACATCGTTGGCCTGGGAGCGGCGAACATCACGGCGGCCTTGACGGGTGCCTTCGTTGTTAACGGAAGCCCCACCAAGACGCAGATTCTCGATGGCCAAAAGGGCAAAACTCAGGTTGCTAACCTGACGATGTCGGTGATCGCCCTGTTGGTTGTGCTGTTCTTCACCGGGCTACTTACCAACATGCCCCACGCCACTCTTGGTGCCATCGTTTTCCTCATCGGGATCGACCTCATCGACTTCGATGGCCTCAAGCGAATCCGCAGCCGGCGGATGGACGAGTTCGTCATTGCCCTCATCACCGCCGTCGTCGTGTGTGCGGTCGGAGTGGAGCAAGGAATCATTTTGGCGATTGTCGTGTCGCTGTTGGAGCTGATCCGCCGCCAGTACAAACCCAAGGATTACGTGATTACTCTCGACGACAACGGCCAGCTCGCCTACCTCGAGGCAACTCCGGGGCTTCAGAGCGCTCCCGGTTTGTTGGTGTTCCGATACGACGCGGAATTGTTCTACGCCAACGCAAATCGGTTCGTCGACGATATTCACTCACTGATCGACGCGGCCCCCGAGCCGGTGCGATGGTTGATCCTTGAGGCCGGATCCCTGACGGATATCGACTATTCCGCCGGGCTCACCATCGAAGGCCTGCTCGATTTCACCGATGCTCGCCGGATCACGGTGGCGCTTGCCCGTCCCGATCTGTCGCTCATCGAAACGTTGGACACGTACGGACTTACCGAACGCATCGGCAAAGAACACATCTACAGCAAATTGTCAGACGCATACGCAGCCTTCCTAGCCGACCAATCCTGCGCCGACGTTCCCGAGTAGCGTGGCATCGTGACTGAATCTGGCGAACTCAACGTCCTTGGCGGCCCGCTCGGTGAGTGTGGGACGGACCCGATGACTGGGTTCTACCGCGATGGTTGTTGCTCAACCGGGCCGCAAGATCTGGGCAGCCACACCATCTGTGCCGTGGTCACAGCCGAGTTCCTCGAGCATCAGGCTCGGATCGGCAACGACCTGTCCACCCCCGCACCGCAGTACCGCTTCCCGGGCTTGGTACCCGGTGACCGGTGGTGTGTAACGGCGGCGAATTGGTTGCGAGCCCATATGGATGGCGCAGCCGCTTTCGTCGTTCTCGAGTCCACTCACCGGCGAGCACTCGACATCGTGCCCCTTGATGTCCTCAAAGAGCATGCCGTGGACGTTCCCTACACACTGGACGGATTCGAGTAGTCCTCTGACTGCGCCTTCACCCGATGGGGTCGGGCGAGTAACCTGCAGGTTCGGGTTAGGTACATTCCAAGGAGGCTGGGTCGATGTTCGTTCCGCTAACCGTGAATGACTTCCTCAAGCGCGCCGAAACGGTGTACGCGGATCGCATCGCCGTCGTCGACGAACCGGATCAGCCTGCCACCTCATTCGGGCCGTTGACGTACCGCGAACTGGCTGCCGCTGCCCGCGCGATGGCGGCCGCTCTCGACGACCTCGGAGTACCCATCGGCGGCCGCGTTGCCATTGCGTCACAGAACTCAGCGCGACTTCTCACCAGTTTTTACGGTGTCTCCGGATCAGGACGCGTGCTCGTCCCCATCAACTTCCGGCTTGCCGAGCCAGAGGTGCGCTACATCGTTGAACACAGTGGCGCACAGGTGCTACTCGTTGATCCAGAACTTGATGGTCCGCTGTCCACGGTGACAGCGAAACACCGCTTCGTCTTGGGCGAAAGCGACGACATCATCTTCCCCGAGGGTCGTATCGGCAAAGAGTGGACGCCAGATGAAAATGCAACGGCCACGATCAACTACACGTCAGGCACAACGGCTCGTCCCAAAGGCGTGCAGCTAACCCATCGCAATGTGTGGATGAACGCTGTCACCTTCGCACTGCACGTAACGATGAGCGATCGAGACGTACTGCTGCACACGCTGCCGATGTTCCACGCAAATGGATGGGGGACGCCGTACGCGATCACCGGTGTTGGCGGCCGACACATTGTTTTACGCAAGGTTGACGGTGCTGAGATTCTTCGTCGCGTCGAAGAACATGGAGTCACCTTCATGTGTGGTGCACCAGCAGTGTGGTCCGCCGTTCTGGACGCCGCAGCCACCTGGGAAGGCCCGATCCCCGGCCGCGATCGAGTGCGCATTGTCGTCGCCGGCGCTCCCCCACCAACGCGCACAATCGAGCGGATTGAAACTGAACTCGGCTGGGAATTCATCCAGATCTACGGCCTCACTGAGACTGCCCCCATGCTGACGGTGAATCGTCGACGCAGTGAATGGGATGGGCTCGACGTACATGAGCGAGCGAAAATGCTTGGCCGCGCGGGAGTTCCGGCACTTGGCGTTGATCTCGACGTAGATCCCAGCGGTGAAATCTTGGCGCGCGGCAACGTGGTCCTGGAGTCGTATTGGGATCAGCCAGATCAAAGCCAGGAGGCACTGGCCGGTGGCTGGTTCCACACCGGCGATGGTGGCACGTACGACGACGGCTACCTCACGATTAGCGACCGCAAGAAGGATGTGATCATCTCCGGTGGTGAGAACGTGTCTTCGATCGAGGTTGAAGATGTGATCGCAAGCCACCCGAATGTGCGCGAAGTCGCCGTCGTTGGTACTCCGGACGACCGATGGGGTGAGGCGGTCACAGCACTCATCGTCACCGACGGATCTGCTCTCACGGCCGACGACATCATCGCGCACTGCCGAGCGAGTTTGGCCGGCTACAAATGCCCCAAGCGGGTGGAATTCCGCGAGGCACTGCCGCGTACGTCCACGGGCAAACTCCAAAAGTTCCTGTTACGTCAGGACTTTTGGACCGGTCAGGAACGCAGCATCAAGGGCTAACACGCAAGCAATCGTCAACCGATCGTTACTTCTGGCATCCCGGGCACCAGAACAGATTGCGGCCGTAAAACTCCTGGGCCGCAATTCCCGCGCCACATCGCAGGCATGGCCGTCCCGTGCGCTGGTAGACGTATACCCCCGTTTCGCGACGAGCTCTGCGGCGCGCCGGTGTGTCCTCACCACCATCAAGCTCCGGATCATCTGGTGCGCGACGATCAGAATCCAGATCGGCCATGGCACGCATGTCTGCCTTTTCAACGGTGACGATGCGACCGCGCTTCACCCCATCCTTCATCAAGATGACCAAGTCGTTCCAGATGTCATCAAACTGTTCCGGCGCCAAAGACCGACCTTCGCGGAACGGCGATATCCCCTGTCGATAAAGAACTTCGGCGCGATAGATATTGCCTGCGCCACCGATGACACTTTGATCCATGAGCAGTGCGCCAACGGGGGCCTTACTCTTGCTGATCCGCGCCCAGGCCCGCAGCGGGTCGGCCTTCTTATGCAAAGGGTCAGGGCCGATTCGATTCATGAGTGTGGAAACCTGATCTTCATCGAGCAACTCACACGCTGTCGGCCCACGAAGATCGGCGTAGCTTTCGTCCCCGACAATGCGTAACCGAAGTGCGCCGACGGGCGCGGGCACTGGAAGTCGTCGAGCAACAAAGGTGCCATAAAGGCCAAGGTGCACGTGAAGGCGCAACGGTGAATCAAAGCTGACAAGAAGGTGCTTGCCAACCGCCTGCGCTTGCGTCAGAACCGAGCCATCAAGGAACTGAGCACCACTTTCAAACCGCCCCTGTGGGCTGGAGGTCCGCACTCGCTGATCAGCAAAGGTCTTGGTGAGGGACCGAGCAAGGCGATGAAGGGTGTGACCCTCAGGCATGATGACCCTTCCTCGCCAAGACAAGCGAATCGGCGCTTGAACCCGTACCGTTCTTTACATGGCTAAGTCTGACGCTCGACATCCAGATCGGCACTCCGACGAGGACGACGTCGACTATCGACTGCCGAAAACGCATGGGAACCGCAGTGAGCGACATCCCGACCGGGCACTAGAGAGATTGGTAGACCGGTCCCCATCGCGCGTTAGCGTTGAAGCCGCCATGCGCGCACGCGATGTGTCCAAGCAGCGCTAGCCGCGGTGACTAGTAAATCCAACGGTTAAAAGGTTCCCGTGGCTTCAAAACCACTAAGCAGGTCGATTCGCCGCTGATGGCGTTCGTCGCCACTGAATGCAGTGGTAAGGAACGCATCAACGATTGCCAGCGCCTCTTGCGTCGAGTGCATCCGTGCACCGAGCCCGATGACGTTCGCATTGTTGTGCTGACGCGCTAACGTCGCCGTCTCAACTGACCAGGCAAGTGCAGCGCGCACCCCAGCAACCTTGTTGGCCGCGATCTGCTCACCGTTGCCCGAACCACCCATCACCACGCCCAGACTGCCCTCATCAGCGACGACGGCTTGGGCCGCCGCTACACAGAATGGCGGGTAGTCGTCCAGAGCGTCGTACTCGAGGGCGCCGTGGTCCACAACGTCATGACCGTTAGCCGTCAGGTGTTCTGCAAGCACGTTCTTGAATTCAAAGCCGGCATGGTCACAGCCCAGATGTACACGCATGTGCATACCTTCCCAAATTCAGGTGATCAGTACAACGGAAGACGATAGATAGGACTACGCCGAAAGACCGCACGGCCTATTCGAAAATTGGGCGTTCGGTTCGGCTGCGCTTAATCTCAAAGAAGCCCGGGGTGGATGCGACGAGCAGGGTGCCATCCCACAAACGACCGGCAACTTCACCCGTGAGTAAGCGGGTGATAACGGGGCCGAAGAAGGCGACAGTCTCACCGTCCTCACCGGGGACGTGAATGACCGGAGTGCCAACATCCATCCCGACCAAATCCATGCCCCGGTGATGGCTCGCGCGCACCTCGTCGTCGAACTCGGTGGAGTCTGCAGCCGCAGCCAGCTGCGCGGGCAGACCATTGGCCTCAAGTGCGATTGCGATGACTACGTCGTAATCCTCGACCTTGTCCACGTGAATCGCCGTGGCCATAGATAGGTACAACGGCCACATAATCTCTTGGCCGTGAGCCAGCCTCGCCGCGGTAAGCACGCGCACGGGACGCCAGGCCTTGACGAGCCAGTCAGCCCACTCTGGAGGCATATCAGGCTTACCGCCATTGAGTTCAGCCAATGACATCACATTGCAGGTCGTTTCGATGTTTCGAACCTTCGCCACCTCCTGAACCCAGCGAGCGGTCTGGAAGGCAAACGGGCAGGCCGGGTCCACGTAGATGTCTACTGGGACCACGGAAGCGGCAGTGGGTGAGGTCATTGTGTAACGCTATCGCCGCTATCCGGTGGTCGCATGTGCAGGGGCCGCTGCGCACAGCGCATGGTCGTGAAAGACTGAGTGACCGGCCGCGCCGTCGCGGCTGAGTTCGTCCAGCATCGTGTGACAAGGGAGTCATCAAGCGTGAACAGCCTTCGCAGCGTCCCCAGCGATCAGGTTTCAACTACGAACCTCACCCGAGCGGAGGCTGCCGAGCGAAGCGCGACTGTGCAAACTCAGCGTTTCGAGGTGCATCTCGACCTCAGCGGCGCCGGCGATCACGATACGTTCACGAGCACGACGACGGCTACGTTCACTGCAACGCCGGGCGCATCCACCTGGATCGACATCATCGCTCCGAGCATCGTTTCGGCCACCCTCAATGGTGCCGATATCGACACCTCCGGCTTCACGGGTACTCGACTGCCGATTCACAACCTAGCCGCTGACAACATCCTGGTGATCGTCGCGAATTGTGAATACATGCGCACAGGTGAGGGCCTCCACCGATTCATCGATCCCGTCGACAAGGCCGTCTACCTCTACACGCAGTTCGAGATCGCTGACGCCCGTCGCGTGTATGCCTGTTTCGACCAGCCAGATCTCAAAGCCGAGTTTCAACTGAACGTGACGGCTCCCGATTACTGGCAGGTGGTGTCGAACTCACCGACGCCGGAGCCAACGACGCGCGAGTTGGGTCTCGCCGAATGGAACTTCGAGACCACCCCGCGCATCCCGACGTACATCACCGCGATCTGTGCCGGCCCCTATCACGTCGTGTCTGACGAGTATGCCGGCCCAAACGGCACCTACCCCATGAGTATTTTCTGTCGTCAAAGCCTTGCTGAGTTCCTTGATGCAGATGACGTATTCACCGTCACCAAGCAGGGTTTCGAGTTCTTCGAATCTCAGTTCGGCGTCCCTTACCCATTCAAGAAGTACGACCAACTCTTCGTCCCCGAATTCAATGCCGGCGCAATGGAAAATGCTGGCTGCGTGACGATCTTGGAGGACCTGATCTTCCGCTCTCGGGTCACGGACATGTACTACGAGTCCCGCGCGAACACGGTGCTACACGAACTCGCACATATGTGGTTCGGCGACCTCGTCACCATGGTGTGGTGGGACGACCTGTGGTTGAACGAGTCGTTCGCTGAGTGGGCTGCCCATTGGGCAAATGAGCGCGCCACCCGCTACACGGACGCGTGGACGACCTTCCTGAGCCAACGCAAGAATTGGGCATACCGTCAGGATCAACTGCCGTCGACGCACCCGATCGCCGCAGACATGGTGGATCTGGAAACAGTCGAGGTGAACTTCGACGGAATCACCTACGCAAAGGGTGCTTCGGCATTGCGTCAGTTAGTTGCCTGGGTTGGCGAAGAGCAGTTCCTGACCGGCATCAAGGCCTACTTCGACAAGAACGCCTGGGGCAACACTCGTCTCGTCGATCTACTCTCCGAACTCGAAACATCCAGTGGCCGCGAGCTTATGAGCTGGTCGGCGCAGTGGTTGGAGACCAGCGGAGTCAACCTGCTTCGTGCAGAGCTTGAGGTAGCCCAGGACGGCACCTTCAGCTCCGTCACCGTCATTCAAGAGCCACCAACAGTGCCTGAAGGTATCGAGCCAATTCTGCGTTCACATCGAATCGCCATAGGCCTGTACTCGACCCAGAACGGTGTGCTTGAGCGCGTCGGGCGCGTTGAAACGGACGTCGTAGGTGGACGCACCGCTGTTCCAGAACTCGTTGGTGTTGCACAGCCTGATCTGCTGCTGCTCAACGATGAAGACCTCACATTCGCCAAGATTCGCCTCGATGAGCGCAGCCTCAAGACCGCTGTTGCATCACTTGGCACTATTCGCAGCACCATCGCGCGCACGCTCGTGTGGACGGCCGCGTGGGACATGACGCGTGATGCAGAGATCTCGACAGGTGATTACTTGGCACTGGTCGAAGAAAACATCGGCACTGAGTCAGATATCGGCGTTGTGCAGGTGTTGCTCAGCCAGGTGAAGTTGGCGATCGAAAACTACGCTTCACCATTGAATCGCGCTGACTACCGGGATCGCCTTGCTGCGCTAACCACCCGACTACTTAACGCATCGGCCGCCGGCAGCGATCACCAACTAGCGTTTGCCCGCAGTTTCGCAGGCGCAGCACGCACGACCGATCATGCGGCCATCTTGCGTCAGTGGCTCTCCGGAGATGCGCCGGACGGCCTGGCCATTGACACAGATCTGCGTTGGACATTGCTCCAGCGCCTGATTGCACTTGGTGCCGCTACGCCCGAAGAAATCGATCTCGAGCTCGAACGCGACGACACCTCCACCGGCCGACGCCAAGCAGCCACTGCACGAGCGGGAATTCCCACAGCGCAGGCAAAGGATGAGGCATGGGCGCAAGCGGTTGAAAGCGACGAACTCCCGAATGCGATGCTGAGTGCAACGGTGGGCGGCTTCATTCAGCCAGATCAGCGCGAACTGCTCGCACCGTTCGTCGCCCGGTACTTCGATGCGATTCCGCGTATCTGGCAGGACCGCACCAATGAGATCGCGCAGACGATCACCCTCGGCCTCTACCCGGCACTACTAGCTTCCGAGGCAACCATCGAGGCAACGAACGCATTCCTGTCCCGAGACGATATTCCGTCGGGTGCTCGACGTTTGATCGGTGAGGGCCGCGACGGAGTTCAACGGTCACTGCGGGCGCAGGCGCGCGACAACAACTAGGTGCGGCAAGAGCGCGGCCCGGTGCCCTCTCAAGACCTAGACGGTGTCGATGTGACGCCGTTCTGGCAACCGGGCATGTTGAGCCATGAGGTTAATGCCATTGCGGATTCCACCTACCAACTCACCGGCCTGAAATGATGACGTCATAGCAAGGGCTGCAAGAGCGCAGGTGCGGTCATCAATCACTGTGGCTGCATGTGAGCCGGTAACGATCTCCAGCGCACGCGATGTTGGGTCTATGGCCGTCAGCACTGTCCGTTCAGCCTCTGACGACGATTGAGCAAGCAAGGCTTGAGCGGAGTCGCGACCGTCACGAAGCTGGCCAACGTAGACCTTGAACGTCAGCCCGCACTCACGTTCCGCTGAGGTGACGATCTGTTCAATCGCTTGGCGCTGCCTCTCAGTGACGCCATCACCAGCGGGCACTCGTGCCCCCCGGTGGCACGTCAATTCCAGAAGCAATATCCATCGGCGTCTTCGTCGACCCGAAATCACCGCCGCCGATCGCCATCCCTGAATCAGCATCCGAGCTCACGACGAGGGCATCACCAGTGAACGCATCCGAATCAGATGTCCGCGCCTTGCGCGTCCATGACGGGGCATACGCCAGCAGCCAAATCACCGCGGCAACAAGGGCCGGAATACCAAGGAAAATGAGAACGGCGGTACCGGGACTCATCAATCCGGTCGGATTGTTATCCGCGACGCTGCCACTGGCAAAGGCCGGCGCGGTGCCGGCTATGGATACGACGGCAATAGTGCCCGCGGCAGCCAGGGAACGACTCATGATTCGACGTGAGAGCTCGGAGGTCATAACCCGATCCTAGCGTGAGCGGTTAATCGGCTCCACGAGCGTGCGTGATCGCAGACATCACTCGTACGGGGAGCTCCAGGCCGGGAAGATCTTCGACAAGGATGGCCCGACCAGCGCCATCACACAGTGGAACTCGCCAATTCGGATGTTCCTGATCGGTTCCAGGCTGGTTTTGTGCTCGTCGGTCCCCCACGGCATCCGGCAAAGACACCGCGAGCAACCGGGCCGAGGACTGCGCAGCGAATGCGTGCAGGGCCACAATCACGTCATCCATCGAGTACGGCTCACTGAGAAAACCAGAATTCAGCAACGTTGAAATCCACTGATCGCGCGCGCTCTCGTAGGCAGCCCACTCGGTTTCGAATGGCTCGGCTAGGAGCCCCAACTCATGTCGTAGCCGCACATGCTCACCCGCCAGATAGCCAGCCGACGGCGGTAAGTCATGCACTGTGACACTGGCCAGAGATAGCTCACGCCAGAAATGCGGATCGCGCGGGCGTCCATCGGGTTCGGTTTCAAACCACAACACCGTCGTTCCGAGAAAGCCGCGATCGCGCAGCGCGTCTTGAACCCACGGTTCCAGCGTGCCCAAATCCTCACCGATCACCACGGCACCGGCCAGGGTTGCCTCAAGGGCCAAGATTCCGAGCAATGCTTCGTGGTCGTAGCGCACATAGGTGCCGTTGTTAGCTTGCGCACCCTTGGGAATCCACCAGAGTCGAAACAACCCAAGAACGTGATCGACGCGGATTCCACCAGCATGTCGAAGGATCGTGCGCAGCATGTCTCGGAAAGGGATGTACGCACTATCGGCCAACGCATCCGGCCGCCACGGGGGTTGCGACCAGTTCTGACCGATCTGGTTGTACATGTCCGGTGGCGCCCCAACCTCGATATCACGGGCCAAGACGGCACTGAGTGCCCAGGCATCTGATCCTTCGGGATGTACTCCCACGGCCAAGTCATGCAAGATTCCGATGGCCATACCGCTATCGACGGCGAGCGCCTGCGCAGCTTCGAACTGCTGATCGAGAATCCACTGACACCACATGTGAAACTCGATAGCGGGCGCTAACTCAGCCCGAGCTGCCGCCACCCCCGGACGTGTGACATCGGATAGTTCGTCCGACCAACCTCGCGGATCACCGTAGGTATCGACGAGGGCGCACCAGAGTGCAAAATCGGCCAGACCGTTGCCTTCGCGCTCTTGATAACGCACAAATTCTTCAATGCGGTCTGGGGTTTTCGTAACGGCAGCAACGAGTTCCAACACGCGACGCTTAACCACCCACATCGGATCGCGCTCTAGCAAATCAGGCGTGTCGTTCGCGGCGCGGCAGGTAGCGATTGCCGGTGCGCAATCGTCGAGCTGCTCCAACGTGAGCCCGCTGAATTCGTCGATATCTTCAGGACGAATGTAGATCGGATTTGCGAAGCGTCGTGTCACTGGAAGATACGGTGACGGTGCCATGGGGGGTTGCGGTGATGCAGCGTGCATAGGGTTCACCAGTAGAAAATCCGCCCCCTGAGATGCGCTCCATTCGGCCACCGAGGCCAGATCCGCAACATCACCGATCCCGTAGGAATTGCGCGATCGAACTGAGTAGATTTGCGCCGCGAATCCCCAGCCCGTTCTATCGGCCAAGGCCTCTGGCAGATCAACCCGCGCAGGCGTGACCACAAGGACCGTCGAGCAGGTTGACGCGTCGACCTCGCGCTTAACCACGATGCGATGCCAACCCAGAGAAAGCCCAGCGGGAACTTCGAACGTAGCTTCCCCGATCAGCGCGCCGTCGATCAGCCGAGGATCAACCCACCGATCAACCTGAGCACATCGACCAATGTCATGACCCGCTTCATCCTCCACCCACATGGTGACGCCGGTGCCGTGAGGAACGTGGACCCACACCTGCGCCTGCTGATTCACCCTGGCAACGACTACGGGGGGCAAGATGCGACGCCAGTCTCTGGTGGATCGGGCTTCAAGCGCCGCCAGCAGTGACTCCGGTGACGAGGTGTCAACGTCTAGAGCAGCGAGCACCGCTCGGACAGTCTGCTCGTCGACATCACGGTGAGCACCGCCTTGATCGACATAGTCGGTCGCAACCCCGTAGGCGTCGGCAAGTCTGCGCAACACATCGTCCACTCACCCATAGTGCCGGGTGTGCCGCACCTGCATAAAGCCGACCCGCCTCATAAGGTTGCACGGTGACCTCACATCAGTCTGCCCCGACGTATCCGTCAGCCCCACGACTCGATCTCGTTGACGACCTACATGGTCGTCCCGTGGCCGACCCCTACCGGTGGCTCGAGGGAGCGCCGATAGGTGACGCCGAGCAAACCGCGCAGTGGCTCACCGCGCAGGCAGCCCTGTTCGAGGATGAGCGCTCGCAATGGACGATGACCGACGCATTCCGTGCACGGATCACGACCCTGCTGTCCGCCGGCGTGGTTTCAACACCGGTCTTTCGCGGCGACCGCGTCTTCTTCATGCGACGCAATGGTGACCAAGAATTCGCTGTGTTGCTCACAATCGACCCTGACGGGACCGAACGGGTGTTGATCGATCCGATGGACCTAGACCCCGAGGGCCTGACGACACTTGACTCATGGCAACCAAGTAAAGAGGGCGACCGATTGGCATACCTGCTGTCAGAGGGCGGCACCGAAGAGTCCGTTCTGCGGGTGATGGATGTCGCTACCGGAAACTTGATTGACGGCCCTATCGACCGCACCCGATTCACCCCCGTCGCATGGCTGCCGGGCGGAGAGAAGTACTACTACGTCCGTCGCCTAGATCCGGCATTGCTTCCCGATAACGAGTTGTCATTTCACCGTCGCGTGTGGTTGCACACCGTCGGCGAGGATCCTGCCAATGACGTCATGATCTTCGGTGAGGGACGGACAATCACCAATTACTACGGCGCTTCGGTTTCTCGTGACGGCCGTTGGCTTCAGATCTCAAGCTCGGAGGGCACCGAACCACGTAACGATCTTTGGATCGCTGACCTGACGACCTCGCAGTTGCACGCACCACACCTTGTCGAGGTGCAAATCGATGTCGATGCCCAAACGTCATTTTCGATCGGACGCGACGGAAAGGCTTACGTTGCAACGGATCTCGATGCATCCCGTGGCCGCATCGCCGTGACAGATCCAACCACACCCACCGTTGATCATTGGCGAGAGCTGATCGCCGAAGACCCGACAGCGGTACTCAACGATTTCGCCATTCTTGACGGCGACGAGTTGGAGCGGCCTCTACTTGCCGTGTCGTGGACACGTCACACTGTCGGCGAGCTTACGCTGCATGATCTAGAAACTGGCGAGAAACTCGGCGAGGTTCCACTTCCAGGAGTCGGAACAATGGGCGGGATCGTTGAACGGCCCGATGGTGGCCCGGTCGTGTGGTTCGTCTACACCGACTACACCACCCTTCCGCACGTCTACGCGTACGATGCCCGCACCGGTCAGGTGAGCCTTTACTCATCGCCGCCAGGAACTGTGGAGGTGCCGAAGGTCTTCTCACGACAGATCGAATACACCTCGGCCGACGGCACGACAGTACGAATGTTCGTCCTATCCCCCACCGAAACCCCCGATTCGACTCGGCCCACAATCCTCTACGGATACGGCGGCTTCGGTATCCCGATGCAGCCTGCCTACAGCGCAACCGCCCTTGCCTGGGTGGAAGCAGGAGGTATTTACGCCGTTGCCGGTATTCGCGGTGGCGGAGAAGAGGGTGAGCAGTGGCACCGCGACGGAATGCTCGGCACGAAGCAAAATGTCTTCGACGATTTCCACGCCGCAGCCGAATGGCTCATCAACAACGGGTGGACAACGCCAGAACAACTTGCCATCAACGGTGGAAGTAACGGCGGCCTGCTCGTCGGAGCGGCGCTCACCCAACGCCCTGATCTGTATGGAACTGTCGTGTGCGTCGCCCCGCTCTTGGACATGGTGCGCTACGTCGTCGTACCGCCCGGTGCGAACTACCTGGGCCCGACGTGGACGGTCGAATATGGCGATCCGGCCGTCCCGGAACAACTCGACTGGATTCTGGGCTATTCGCCCTACCACCGCGTGACTGAGGGAACGTCATATCCCGCAACCCTGTTCCTCGTTTTCGAAAACGACTCGCGAACCGATCCCATGCATGGGCGCAAGTTGTGCGCAGCCCTACAGCACGCGACGACGGGTAGCCGCCCGATCCTGATTCGCAGTGAAGCAAACGTTGGACATGGTGCCCGATCGATGAGCCGCTCGATCGAAGAGAGTGCGGACATGCTCGCATTCACCGCGCGATGGACGGGGTTAAGGGCGACGTAGCACGGCTGCGCCCGATCTTGGGCCGCGTTTGAGCTCAGGGCAGTAGAGTCTTATCCGTGAATGCCGGCATAACTGCGACCTTGGCCGAGGCTTGGTACTACCCGCTGTGGCATTGGATCACCAGCTACGGCCTACGCGTGGTGGCAACGATCGCGGTAGGAATAGTCGCGTGGGTGCTTTCGTCTCGGGCAATCAATCGCGTCACCGACGCTGCGGTCAAGCGGGCGATGACGGATCGACCAGCCGCCGCAAGAAGCACTGACAACACCACCGAACTTACCGACGCAATCATGGGTCAGCGTCGCGAGCAACGCGCACGTGCGCTCGGGCAACTATTGCGGAGTATCTCCGCATTCATCATCGGTGGCATCACCTTCCTCATCGTCTTAACTGAGCTCGGCATGGATATCGCCCCCTTGCTCGCGAGTGCAGGTGTGATTGGCGTGGCACTGGGCTTTGGTGCTCAGACGCTCGTGAAAGACTTCCTTTCCGGAATCTTCCTTGTTCTTGAAGATCAGTATGGTCCGGGCGATGTTGTCGATCTCGGCTCTGCGATCGGCACCGTGGAGGAGGTCGGCCTACGCATTACGCGACTGCGCGATGCTTCCGGCGTGGTTTGGTACGTCCGCAATGGTGAAATTCTCCGCGTGGGCAATCGATCACAGGGCTGGACGTTGGCAATTGTCGACGTGCCCATCGCCTACGACGAAGATCTTGATCGCGTTCGTCGACTCGTGGAAAAAGTGGGCCGATCCATGGACGCCGACGCGGCCTACGACGGCGTCCTTCTTGGCGCCCCTAGCTATGCGGGGGTTGAGAGCGTCAGCGGTGATGCAATGTTCATTCGGGTGACGGCGCGCTCGGCTCCCGATCAGCGCCTCGTCGCCGAAAGGGCAATCCGCGAACAGCTCAAGTTGGCATTCGACTCCATGGGAATCCGGATGCCTATTCTGGCTCGGCCAGCGCCCGGCCTGCCGCCGGGTAACCAGCCCAACCCACCTCGGGCCTGAACCGACCTCGGGCAGTGACGGTGCTATGAATGGCGCAACCGAACGCTGCCAGACACACTGAGGTCATGCGTTGTCTGGTTACGGGAGCCACCGGTTACATTGGCGGACGTCTCGTCCCCGAACTCATTGAGCAGGGTCATGAGGTTCGGGTGCTGGCTCGCCACCCTGAACGGCTCGCCGATCGGAGCTGGTTCGACGACGTGGAGGTTATCTCTGGCGACGCCCAAGATGTTGGCACACTCAACGAAGCGCTGGCTGACATTGAGGTCGCGTACTACCTCATGCATTCGCTTCTCAGTGGCCCAGACTTTCACAACATCGAGCTCAACATGGCGCGGATCTTTTCACGTGCCGCCAAGGCACAGGGCGTTGGACGAATCGTCTACCTCGGTGCCCTCCAGCCAGACATCCCTGAAGGTGAACTGAGCGAACACTTTCGAAGTCGCGGACAGGTGGGCGACATCCTGCGTCTTGGCGACGCCAACGTCATAGAGTTTCGCGCGGCCATGGTCATTGGCAGCGGCTCAGCGAGTTTCGAAATGGTGCGCTACCTCACCGAGAGACTGCCGATCATGATCACCCCAACGTGGGTTCGCACCAAGACGCAGCCCATCGCTGTTCGCGACATCTTGTATTACCTATCTCGAGCACCACAGATCCCCGCGGACGTTAACCGCGTGTTCGAGATCGGCGGACCGGATGTCACGACGTATCAGGGAATGATCGATGAGTACGCGGAAGTCTCTGGATTCAAGCGTCCGAAAATCATTCCCGTCAACGCGCTGAGCCCCGGACTATCAAGCATGTGGGTCGGCCTAATGACCCCGGTACCGCCCGCGATGGCTCGCCCACTGGTTGAAAGCTTGTCGATGCAGGCGGTCTGCCGCGAACACGACATTGCCGAATACATTCCAGATCCACCGGAAGGCTTGACCACGTATCGTCGCTCACTGGAATTGGCACTGGCTCGCGTCCGCAATTCTGATGTACAAACCGCCTGGTCCAGTTCGAGTTTGCCAGGTGCCCCAAGTGACCCGCTGCCTAGCGATCCGGACTGGACGGGCGGTTCGCTGAAAGTCGATGAGCGAGAAACCCTCGTCAACGCCAGCCCCGAGGCGCTGTGGAACGTGATCGAAGGGCTCGGCGGCGAAAACGGCTACTACTCGCCTCCGGTTCTATGGGAAGTGCGCGGGTTCATCGACCAAATGGTTGGCGGAGTGGGATTGGTGCGGGGTCGCCGCGACAACAACAAACTCAGGATCGGCGACCCGCTGGACTTTTGGCGAGTTGAAGAACGGATCCCCAACCAGTTGTTGAGGCTTCGCGCAGAAATGCGGCTGCCCGGATTGGCGTGGCTCGAACTATCCATTCGTCAGGTTGACTCAGTCTCAGGCGCACCGCAGACGGTTTACGTCCAGAAGGCGCTTTTCAAACCGCGCGGCATCCCCGGTGAGGCTTACTGGCGCGCGATGATCCCATTCCATGAACTCATCTTCGGATCGATGTTGAAAAACATTCGCGAACGAGCCGAGTCGCAACCCGTGGATCCCAATGACCGGAGTGTTGCACCCCCAGCCGTCGGTTAAAGACCCCCACTTCGGCACAATGTCCATATGTCCGAGCCCACTGCTGGCCAGCCCGCCGAACCCACTCAAACACCATATGAGCTCATGGGTGGTGAGAAGTTCTTCACCACTCTCGTCGCTCGGTTCTATGAGGGTGTTGCCGGCGATGATGTCCTGCGCCCGATGTACCCAGAAGAAGACCTGGTTCCGGCCGAGCGCCGCCTTCGCCTCTTCCTCGAGCAGTACTGGGGCGGTCCAGACACCTACGGCGAGGAGCGCGGTCATCCCCGGCTACGTATGAGGCACGCCCCATACGAGATCGACATGGCTGCGCGTGATCGCTGGCTGACGCATATGCGCGCTGCACTGGATTCCACAGTGGCCGAGCAACCCATGCATCAAGCCGCGTACGACGCACTGTTGACGTACCTCACCGGTGCTGCCACTGCCATGGTCAATGTGATGCCTGAGGACCACACGGGCGTGACTCTCTCCGACGGCCAGCACTAAATCGTGACAAGCTTCACCGCGGCGGCTGCACCACAACGGGGCCTGCGTCACCGCGCGTGGCGCGTGGCTGCGGTTGCCTTCGTTGCCCTTGTCGCCGCGGCAGCTGTGCGGTCGAGTGTTGGTGTCTTCCTGCGCCCGATCTCCGATGAATTCGGTTGGCCGATTTCCACGGTGGCGTTTGCCGTCACCTTGAATCTCTGCCTTTACGGACTCACAGCACCGTTCGCTGCCGCGCTGATGGAGAAACTCGGTGTCCGTCGCGTCGTGGCATGTGCACTGGCACTTCTGGCCACCGGCATGGCGCTCACGACCCTGATCAGCGCACCATGGCAGCTGTACTTGTTCTGGGGCATCTTCGTCGGATTCGGCGCTGGCTCCATGGCTTTGGTGTTCGGTGCCATCGTCGCCAACCGATGGTTCGTTGAACGGCGGGGCCTCGTTACCGGTATTTTCTCTGCAGCATTCGCCACCGGTCAGCTCATCTTCTTGCCGACGATCACCGCAATCACCGACAGTCAAGGCTGGCGGATAGCGGCGCTAGCCTTGGCCGCATTCGCATTGGCGATCATCCCCTTCGTCTTACTGTGGTTACGCGATAGCCCCGCCGACGTTGGGCTGCTCCCCTATGGGGCCTCCCTTGAGTACGTGCCACCTCCGCCACCAGATCACGGCATGAATGCCGGCAAGCTAGCAATCGTTCGACTCAGGGATGCGAGCAAGACGCGCGCGTTTTGGCTCTTGGCGTTCGCGTTCTTCGTCTGCGGTTGGTCAACAAACGGCTTGATCGGCACACACTTCATTGCTGCCGCTCACGATCATGGGCTTCCGGCTTCGTCAGCAGCGTCGCTCCTGGCGGCCATCGGCATTTTCGACATGATCGGGACGATCGGATCTGGTTGGTTCACTGATCGGTACGACTCTCGATACTTGCTCTTCATCTACTACGGCCTGCGTGGGGTGTCGCTGCTCCTGCTGCATCTCGTGTGGGCCAACACCGTGCAGCCGCCGATGTTCTTCTTTGTTGTGCTCTACGGCCTCGACTGGGTGGCCACCGTGCCTCCCACCGTTGCACTGTGCCGAGAGTGCTTCGGGGTTGAGCGCGCAGGCGTGGTCTTCGGTTGGGTGTTCGCCGCCCACATGGTCGGTGCGGGCATATCCGCATGGACCGCTGGCGTGATTAGGCAAGCAACAGGCTCGTACAATCTGGCATGGTGGAGCGCCGGAGTGCTGTGCCTGATCGCAGCCGCAGCAAGTTGGCTCGTCCCCCGAACACCTGCAGACAGTCAGTTAGATCCGAGTCCGTCTCCAACACCAGTTCTGTCCGAGTAACACCAGGAGTCCTGCCATGAGCACAACGATCTATCGCGCAAAATCCATCATCACCCTCAACGGATACCGGCCCCGCGCTCAAGCCGTCGCCGTGCGCGATGGTCGAATTCTGAGCGTTGGGACCCTCGACGAATGTCTGGCCTGGGGTCCAGCGGACATCGACGATAGCTTTGCTGACAAGATACTGATGCCGGGAATGGTTGAGGCCCACGGACATTCAGCCGAAGCGATGCTTCTTTCAATCCCCTACGTCGGCTTTTACGACATCCCGCTGCCAGACGGTTCGCGCGCACCCGGCGTGAAGAGCTACGAGCAACTCGTCGACGTACTGAAAGCCGCAGACGCAGCTTTGCCAGACGGTGAGGTGCTCATGGCCAACGGATTTGACCCCATCTTCTTTGAGGGCCAGCCCCGACTTGACGCTTCCATCCTCGATCAGGTGAGCACCACGCGGCAGATCTACGTACGCCATGCCAGTGGCCACTTGGCCACAGTCAATACTGCGTTGCTTGATGCCGAGGGCATTGCCGCTGACACCGAGACACCTGGTGTCCCGAGGGACGCATCGGGTAAGCCGACCGGTGAATTGCAGGAAGCACCAGCGATGTCTTTGGCAACAGCGGCATCACATAAGTTCATGGTGCTCAATGGAAATCCCGAGGGCCTGTTTGATTATGGACGCCTGTGCCGCAATGCCGGTGTAACCACCACGACGGAACTTGTCGGCCTATTCATGCTCGTCCCTGAGTCCGTGGCCGTGTGGCAGGACGTCGTCAATCGCGACGAGTTTCCAACTCGCATGAGCGTCTACAACGTGCCCGGTATTCCAGGCATCCCAGCCGATTACGCCGCCGCGGCAAAGAAGGCGCTGGACTTTCAATCCCTTGCAACCGACAAACTTCGGATCGGTGGGATCAAACTTGTCGGCGACGGATCACTCCAAGGCTGGACGGCATGCTGTGGCGCCCCCGGCTATTTCACCGGCGAGGACCACGGCCTAGCTCAGTTCACACAGGAGGATCTAGATCTAGCCGTCACAACGTTCCATGAGGCGGGCCTACAGATCTACTTACATGCCAACGGTGATGCGACCGTCGACCAGTTCATTCAGGCGGTAGATAAGGCACTGCGAAAGACGGCTTGGCTTGACCATCGTCACACCGCACAACATTCGCAGACCACGACGTCATCGCAATATCGCGCGATGGCTCGGCTCGGAATCGCAGCGAATATCTTCACCAACCACATCTGGTACTGGGGTGATCAGCATTACGCGCAGGTGATGGGTCCAGAGCGTGTCGAGCGGATGTGGGCAGTCAAGTCGGCTTCAGACATGGGCGTCTCCGTGACGTATCACTCCGACTCCGGTGTTACCCCGACCAGTCAGCTGCACACGGCCTGGTGTGCGGTTAACCGCGTCACTCCCAGTGGCCGAGTCCTGGGTGAAGCCGAGAAAGTTGATGTCGAAACCGCACTTCGCGCCGTGACTATTGAGGCTGCCTTCCAGCTGCACATGGATCACGAAATCGGGACCATCGAGGCCGGCAAGCTAGCCGACTTTGCAGTGCTTGAATCAGACCCTCTTGAATGCGATCCCATGGCTCTGCGCGATATCAAGGTGTGGGGAACCGTCGTCGGCGGCGTCATCTACGAGGCCGAAGGTAACTAGTCTGCTATCTCTTCTTCGGAGTGAGAGACAGTTTTGGCGGCAGGGACGTCGAGCGAACGAAGATCTGGCCGGATGGAGTGACTAGCCGCTTCCAACCGGAGATATTGCCTGTCTCGATGCGGGCACCGGGGTGCGACAGGAATCCGAGGAGGCGAGCCGCGTGCAACGCTCTCATGGGAAGTGCACCGTAACCCGGCGCATCCCATGCCGCCTCAGCCACGAGGGTCGCATTGAGTGATCCGGACTTCGGAACCTGGGCACGGAACTCGGCCACCGCAGCATCAACGACGGGGGCTAGATCGCCAGCCATCCCCTTTTCGCCACTCGACCACGGGCCGGCAGGCGGAAGCATCGCCAGAGCAGGTGACCCCGCCACTTGATCGGGCAGCCGAACGTCCGTCACAGGTTCGAGCTTGGAGGTATCGCCAATGATGTCGCGCAGTCGACCAGCAGAAACGGTCATGTCTAGGTCGGCATCGGAAATATCATCCGTGCCATCCATGACTGCGGGAACAGCAATAAATGCCAAAACATCCATGGGCAACGCTGCATAGAAGCCAACAACTCGCCCATGTCGAACGATCCGGACCGCGGAACGTTCGTCCCAACCAATGATTCGGCCGAGGAATGCTGCCAAGTGGAGAATCTCGTCCTTGGCCAGACGGATCGATAGAAACATTAACCGACTCTAGCCCCGAGTTAGCTTGCGATAGGTCGCACGATGCGGACGGGCAGCCTCGGGACCGAGACGATCAATCTTGTTCTTTTCATACGAGTCGTAGTTGCCCTCGAACCAGAACCACTGAGAGTCACCCTCGTAAGCCAAGATATGCGTCGCAACACGGTCAAGGAACCAGCGGTCGTGCGAGGTGATCACAGCGCAACCAGGGAACTCGAGTAGTGCATTTTCAAGTGAGCCCAGGGTTTCAACGTCGAGATCGTTCGTCGGCTCATCGAGCAGGATGACATTTCCACCCTGCTTCAGCGTGAGCGCGAGATTGAGTCGGTTACGCTCACCACCGGACAGAACGCCAGCCGGCTTCTGCTGATCCGGGCCCTTGAATCCGAACGCAGACACGTACGCGCGGCTCGGCATCTCAACCTGACCAACCTTGATCCAGTCGAGTCCATCGGAAACAACTTCCCAGACGTTCTTCTTCGGATCGATTCCCGAGCGGTTCTGGTCGACGTACGAGAGCTTCACTGTCTCGCCAATGCGGAGCTCACCCGAATCCGGCAGTGCATCCTTGTCGCTCGTATCGTTGTCCGCCGCAGCGACGATCATCTTGAACAGCGTGGTCTTACCCACACCGTTAGGGCCGATGACACCCACGATTCCGTTGCGCGGCATGGTGAATGAGAGATCGTCGATGAGTAGCTTGTCGTCGAATCCCTTCGAGAGGTGCTTAGCCTCAACGACGAGATTTCCAAGACGTGGCCCCGGTGGGATCTGGATCTCGTCAAAGTCGAGCTTGCGAGTCTTGTCAGCTTCAGCGGCCATCTCTTCGTAACGCTCTAGACGTGAGCGGCTCTTCGTCTGACGGGCTTTGGCGTTTGATCGCACCCAGTCGAGTTCCTCAGACAGGCGGCGCTTGAGCTTCGCGTCCTTCGCACCCTCAACCTTGAGTCGCTCCTGCTTCTTTTCAAGGTACGTGGAGTAGTTGCCCTCATATGGATACGCGCGGCCCCGGTCGAGCTCGAGAATCCACTGCGCCACATTGTCGAGGAAGTAACGGTCGTGGGTGATCGCGATGACGGTGCCGGGGTACTTCTCGAGGTGCTGCTCGAGCCAGTTCACACTCTCGGCATCGAGGTGGTTGGTGGGCTCATCGAGTAGCAGCAGATCAGGCTGCTGAAGCAGGAGCTTGCAGAGCGCAACACGTCGCTTTTCACCACCGGAGAGCACCGAAACGTCCGCATCCGGCGGCGGGCAGCGCAGTGCGTCCATCGCCTGCTCAAGCTGTGAATCGAGATCCCAGGCATTGAGGTGGTCAATCTGTTCTTGCAGAGTGCCCATCTCGGCCAGCAGCTTGTCGTAGTCAGCGTCCGGGTTGGCGAGTTCTTCGGAAATCTCGTTGAAGCGGCTGATCTTGGCCATGGTGTCTTCAACACCGAGTTGCACATTCTCCAGGACAGTCTTGTCCTCATCGAGTCGTGGTTCCTGCGACAGGATGCCCACTGTGAAGCCAGGGGAAAGAATGGCATCACCATTCGATGGCTGATCGAGGCCGGCCATGATTTTGAGCAGTGACGACTTACCAGCACCGTTCGGGCCCACGACACCGATCTTGGCGCCGGGCAAGAATGACAACGTCACGTCGTCGAGGACGACCTTCTCGTTGTGCGCCTTACGTGCTTTGCGTAACTGGTAAATGAATTCGGCCATGGGGACAGCCTAGAGGGTGCGCCACCAGAGCACCCAGTCGGCGCTGCGACACCTTAGAAGCGCAAACAACCCATGGTCGGTAGTCTTGGCGTCGACTGATGTGAACTAGCTCGCTACCCCCGGAGGTTTCGTTGGACGTCGCCGCCGTCGTAGCAGCAGCCCGGGCTGCTGATGTGACCCTGATCCGCTTCGAGTACTGCGACGTCAGTGGTGTTGCCCGCACGAAGCCCATTCACGTTGACTGGCTCGAAAGTAAATTGACCGAGGGCGTCGGTCTTACTCGCGCACAGATGTCCATCAACCTGCTCGAGAACGTGGTCCACATCGAAGGCATGGAACCGGTTGGCGAGATTCGCCTAGTTCCAGATCCCAACACCTTCACCGTACTTCCGTGGCTACCCGGAACGGCTAGCGTTCTGTGTGATCAACTCGATCACAACCGAGAAGACTGGGGCGCCTGCCCGCGAAGCTTTCTGAAGTCGGTGATCGCGAAGGCCGCGTCGATGGGCATCACCATCAACGCGAGTTTTGAGAACGAGTACTACGTCGTGCAAAAGGTCGATGGCAAATACGTTCCTTACGACCACGACCTGCACACGCCCGTCTACAGCGCTATCGGCCAAGATTTCCACGGCCGACTCCTCGTCGAAGTAATGAGTGCGCTGAAGGCACAGGGTTTGCAGCCTGAACAGGCCATCAATGAGTACGGCGGCGGCCAGCAGGAGATCGCCATCCGATACACCGACGCACTGGGCGCAGCAGATAACCAGCTCAAATACAAAGACACTGTGCGCGGGGTGATCGCTAACCATGGCTTGATCGCCTCGTTCGCACCGAAGCCGTTTCCCGATCAGATCGGAAGTGGTGCACACATCCATTTGAGTTTGTGGGACGACGACGGTCGCAACCTGCTCTACGATCCCGCGGGTGATCGCGGAATGTCGCAGGTTGGCCGTCAGTTCATTGCTGGCCTCACCGAAAACCTACCCGCTCTCGTCGCGATGACGGCCCCGAGCGCGAACTCGTATCGGCGCCTTCAACCAAGTGCTTGGGCGTCGAACACAACCGCATGGGGATATGACAATCGCGAATGTGCAGTGCGAGTTGCTTCGCCGTATTACCAGCGCGAGGAAGAGTCGTACAACATCGAATTCAAGGTTTCTGATGCAAGCGCGAACCCGTACCTGTCACTGGGCTCGTTGATCCTGTGCGGTTTGGACGGTATCTCCCGCGGATTGGAGCCCGGTCTTCCGGCCGAGCATGATCCGGCTCGCATGACGCCCGAAGAGTGGGAGGCGTGCAAGATTCGTCCACTCCCCTCGTCGATGACCGCGGCTCTCGATGAACTGGAAATGAACCCCGTCATCCTGCACTCGATGAAGGACTTACTCGCTCGCTGCTACATGAAGGTCCGTCGCAGTGAGGCGCAGGAGTTTGCCGCGCAGGATGTCGACTTTGAAATCCGCCATCACCTGTACCGATTCTGATGGCGTGAGCCCGTGGGTGCTTTCGATCTGCTGACGGCAAAGGACAGCGAGGATGCGCA